>NZ_JAKDUI010000153.1 GCF_030457785.1 Psychrobacter sp.
GTTCATAATACTGCTACTTGCCAGACCAAATTATGGTAAATTTTTTACTCAGCTTAGTACATATGACACCCAACGATCATAAATGAGCTGCCCAGAGAAACCTATGAAAGCAGATCCTAACAACGTCGACTTATTTTACGAAAGCGCGGCTCAAGAAATCACAACGCCCTGCTCGCTCAATTAAAAAGATCAGGCAACGTCAATTAGGAGAGGCTTATCAGTCACCTTTCGAACGCATCGTTTATGCATTCTTGACTGGCTTGCTTTATGGGTTTGCTGGCTTGCTTATCGATATCAGCATCGTTGTCATTCGTTCAATAGCTGGTTTTGGTAATGGGGATATTTTTTGGCTCTTCACTCCGTTTCTACTGACACTCGGCATGTTAATCGGATTAATCGTTGGCAAGCACACAGGCGCTGAAAGTGTCAACGCATTGTATGTCGATGAAACAAACAAACGCAATGCTTACTTAGATAACTACTCTGTACATCATGATTTTTTTCGCGAGCTGATTATTGGTATCGTTATGTTTGCGCTAATTTGGTTGGTCATGATGCTGATGTGGTAGTCTCTCATTTCTGAGTCTGAGTCTAAATCACATACGATATCCAATACTCTCAAACGATGACAGCACAAACACTTAAAAATGAGTACAAATAATCAAACACAAATGAATGTAAGTAACGCTATCTCTTCGTTAGCTAGATAATAAAAGAGAAACAATTTATAAAAATAAGGATGGCGTACTACACCACCATCCTCTTGCCTTTTTAGCAGCTTATCTTTGAGATTTTAACCCAATACTCTAGCCATTAACTAGGCATGGCTACTTCTTTTAGACCCGCTCGGAACTTCTGACAACGCTCTGCATAATGCACAGCAGATAGTTTCAGCATCGCGGTTTGTTCATCGGTCAATGTTTTCACCACTTTTGCAGGTGAGCCCACTACTAGAGAATTATCAGGAATCTCTTTACCTTCCGTCACCAATGCTTTAGCACCAATAATACAGTTTTTACCAATTTTGGCATTATTCAACACCACCGCGCCGATACCAATCAGGCTATTATCGCCAATTTCACAGCCATGTTAGATCGCCAAATGACCAATGGTTACATAATTTCCTATTTTGAGCTCAATCCCTGCATCTGTGTGAATGACGCTGTTTTCTTGCACATTACTATAGTCGCCGATATGAATGCGCTCGTTATCACCACGAATCACCGCACCGAACCAGACACTGGCTTGGTGACCTAAATATACATCACCCATCACTTGCGCTGAATCAGCAACCCAGCCTTTAAATGGGCTAGCAAACTCAGGGGTCTTATCTAAATACTGGTAAATCATAACGGCTCCTTGTTATAAAACTCTTAGCTATCTACCTATGGCTATCTTCATGGTAATTGTAAATATTATCTGCAAAATAATAACTGTAAAAATCGCGTGCTTTAAAAGTTGGCTAAGTTTTACGTTACTCCATATTTTACGTGATTCTACATTGTGGCAAAGTCGCCTATGGAAATCCAGCGCTATTATTATCAGATGCTCATGGGCTCTTTATTCATAGGCCGATTCACCAAAAAAATAGGGGAAATACAGCCAAAACTGGCATGCTTATTCTGAGAATCTGCTAGCTATCTTTTTGTAAATTGGATATAATGCGCAAAATCTGTGCCTAAGCGAGTGGACATGATGCAAGTTACCTATTCACTATCTAGTGAGTTTTGTAGTTTTCATCAATAAAGTCTTCTCGCTTTTTTGTGGAAAATTTTTGTGTATTTCTCTTTTCCTGTCACACTTATTAGTGGTTAAATAAGACGGTTCAAGAGATACTGAGCATAGTTTATACCAACAAAACATGATGGCACTCACAAATAATAGCGGAGGCAACCCTTGAATTCATCGGCAGAAACACAAGCAATTTTGGCACTAGCAGACGGTACAATCTTTCGCGGTGTCAGTATCGGCAGCCTAGGTCATCGTGTTGGTGAGGTGGTATTTAATACAGCCATGACAGGGTACCAAGAGATCCTAACCGACCCAAGTTACGCCCGTCAGTTGGTCACCCTGACCTACCCGCATATCGGCAATACTGGCACCAACGCTGAGGACACCGAATCTGGTAATGGTCATCAAGTTTGGGCAGACGGCCTGATCATTCGTGATGCGACCATGGCGACTTCAAACTTCCGTAATTCAGAATCACTGAGCGACTATTTACAGAGTCATGACACCGTTGCCATCGCTGAAATCGACACCCGTCAGTTGACTCGACTATTACGTGATAAAGGCGCACAAAACGGTTGTATCATGACTGCCTCTAATGGCGAAACCATCAGTGCTGACGACGAGAAAAAAGCAGTCGAGTTGGCACAAGGTTTTGCCGGCTTAAAAGGTATGGATTTGGCAAAAGGATGCTGCACTAAAGAAAGCTTTGAATGGACAGCAGGTACGTGGGATTTATCAGACACACTATTAAATCGCGATTTAGCAGGTAGCCACGACAGTGGGACTGGTGGCTTCTTTAAGCAGCTTGGTAGCCACATCGACAAGAAATTCGATGTCGTCGCTTATGATTTCGGTAGCAAAACCAACATTCTGCGTATGCTGGTCGATCGTGGCTGTCACGTCACCGTGGTACCCGCACAAACCCCTATCGCCGATGTACTCGCGATGAATCCAGACGGCATCTTCTTATCAAATGGTCCTGGTGATCCTGCAGCCTGTGATTACGCTATCGATGCAGTGCGTCATATCCTTGAGGAAACGGACATTCCAACCTTTGGTATTTGCTTGGGTCATCAGCTGATCGGGCTTGCTAGCGGTGCAAGCACTATCAAAATGAAAACGGGTCATCATGGCGCCAACCATCCAGTACAGGATTTAGCTGCTGGCACAGTGATGATCACCAGTCAAAACCATGGTTTCGCCGTTAATGAAGACACCTTACCTGACAACGTCAAATCTACTCATCGCTCACTGTTTGATGGCACTAATCAAGGAATTGAGCTGACCAACAAGCCGGTATTTAGCTTCCAAGGTCACCCAGAAGCCAGCCCTGGCCCACATGATGCTGCACCATTGTTTGATAGGTTTGCAGAGATGATGGCAACTGCCAAAGCATAGCTTTCTGGTAGCAGATACCCAGTACAACGCTTGTTTCATTAATTCATGAATTAATTAGTCAATGAAACAAGCGTCGCCACACACAACATTGTTAGCTTTATTGCACTGTAAATTTTAATAAAATATAACCCAAACGAAGGTAGCCCTAACTATGCCAAAACGTACCGACATAAAAAGCATTCTTATCATTGGCGCAGGCCCTATCGTCATCGGTCAAGCCTGTGAGTTTGACTACTCAGGCGCGCAGGCGTGTAAAGCGCTTAGCGAAGAAGGTTATCGCGTCATCTTGGTCAACTCAAACCCAGCGACCATCATGACTGACCCCGTCATGGCAGATGCGACCTATATCGAGCCAATCACTTGGCAAACCGTTGAAAAGATCATTGCCCAAGAACGTCCTGACGCTATTTTACCTACTATGGGTGGTCAAACAGCACTGAACTGTGCGTTAGATTTGGACAAGCATGGTGTGTTGACCAAATATGACTGCGAGCTGATTGGGGCAACCAAAGACGCCATCGAAATGGCAGAAGACCGCGAGCTGTTTGACCAAGCGATGAAGCGTATCGGTCTTGAATGCCCACGTGCTGAAACAGCCGAAACCATGGAAGAAGCCTTTGCCACTCAAGAGAAAATGGGCTATCCATGTATCATTCGCCCGTCATTTACCATGGGTGGATCAGGTGGTGGTATCGCCTACAACCGTGATGAATTTGTCGAAATTTGTGAGCGTGGCTTTGATTTGTCACCGAATCACCAGTTACTTATCGATGAATCACTAATCGGCTGGAAAGAGTACGAGATGGAGGTGGTTCGTGACAAAAACGACAACTGCATCATCATCTGTGCCATCGAAAACTTTGACCCAATGGGTGTCCACACTGGCGACTCTATCACAGTTGCACCAGCACAAACTTTGACAGACAAAGAATACCAAATCATGCGTAATGCCTCTTTGGCAGTATTGCGTGAAATTGGTGTAGAAACAGGCGGCTCAAACGTCCAGTTCGGTATCAATCCTGATACCGGTCGTATGGTCGTCATCGAAATGAACCCACGTGTATCACGCTCATCAGCACTGGCTTCAAAAGCAACTGGCTTCCCAATCGCTAAAATTGCTGCCAAACTGGCAGTGGGCTACACACTAGATGAGTTGCAAAACGACATCACTGGTGGCAAGACCCCCGCAAGCTTCGAACCAGCACTCGACTATGTGGTCACTAAAATTCCTCGTTTTAACTTCGAAAAGTTCCCACAAGCAGAAAGCATCTTATCGACGCAGATGAAGTCTGTTGGTGAAGTAATGGCGATTGGCCGTAACTTCCAAGAATCCATGCAAAAAGCACTGCGTGGTATGGAAACAGGATCTGACGGTTTTGATGAACAAATCGACCTGGCAAAAGTCGGCAAATACAAAGCCCGTAGCGAAATCATTAACCGCTTAACCGTTCCTACACCTGAGCGCATCTACTACGTGGCTGATGCTTTCCGTGTGGGTATGAGCATTGATGAAGTCTTCAACTTCACCAAAATCGACCCATGGTTCTTGGTACAAATCGAAGACATCGTCAAAACCGAAGCTCAAGTGAAAGCATTAGGCTTTGGCGGTTTGACAGCACAAAACCTGCGCAGCTTTAAACGCAAAGGTTTATCAGATTTACGCTTGGCCAAACTGCTTGGCATCTCACAAAAGCAACTACGCAAAAAACGTTGGGACTTAAAGGTCAACCCAGTCTATAAGCGCGTTGACACTTGTGCTGCTGAGTTTGCTACTAGCACGGCTTATATGTATTCAACCTATGATAACGAGTGCGAAGCCAACCCAACTGACAAGAAAAAAATCATGGTCATCGGTGGCGGTCCTAACCGTATCGGTCAGGGTATTGAGTTTGACTATTGCTGTGTTCACGCGGCGCTTGCCATGCGTGAAGACGGTTACGAAACCATCATGGTGAATTGCAACCCTGAAACCGTGTCCACTGACTACGATACCTCTGATCGTCTGTATTTTGAGCCAATCACTTTAGAGGACGTACTTGAGATTGTTCGTATTGAAAACCCTGATGGTGTGATTGTTCAATTCGGTGGTCAAACACCATTAAAACTGGCACGTGCTTTAGAGGCTTCTGGTGTAAAAATCATCGGTACCAGCCCTGATGCCATCGATCGTGCAGAAGATCGCGAACGCTTCCAGCACATGATTCAACAGCTTGATTTAACTCAGCCATCAAATGCACTAGCAACCAGCTTAGAAGATGGCTTGATAAAAGCCAAAGACGTTGGTTATCCATTGGTCGTACGCCCATCTTATGTCTTAGGTGGTCGCGCCATGGAAATCGTCTATAACGAAGATGAGCTGAAACACTACTTGCGCACCGCGGTTCAAGCCTCAAACGAAGCACCAGTATTGCTTGATCGCTTCCTAGATGATGCCATCGAAGTCGATGTCGACTGTGTCTGTGACGGTACAGACGTGGTGATTGGCGGTATCATGCAGCATATCGAACAAGCAGGCGTTCACTCTGGCGACTCTGCTTGCTCATTGCCACCTTACTCGCTATCTGATGAGCTATGTGATGTAATGCGCGCGCAAACTATCGCCATGGCAAAAGAGCTTGGCGTGATCGGCCTTATGAACGTACAGTTTGCCGTAAAAGGTGAGACTGTTTATATCCTTGAAGTCAATCCACGTGCTGCTCGTACCGTACCGTTTGTCTCTAAGTGCATCGGCACTTCATTGGCGCAGGTAGCAGCACGCTGTATGTCAGGCATGTTATTAAAAGATCAAGGATTTACCACTGAGATTGCACCAGCATTTTATGCAGTCAAAGAAGCGGTCTTCCCATTTGCCAAATTCCCTGGCGTCGATCCAATCTTAAGCCCTGAGATGAAGTCTACTGGTGAAGTAATGGGTGTTGGCAAAACCTTTGGCGAAGCTTTCTATAAAGCCATTATTGGTAGTAATGAACGTCTGCCAGGACTACCAACAGAAGGTGAAACCAAGACTGCCTTTATCTCAGTACGTGAAAGCGATAAAGCCCACATCGCCCCTATTGCCCGTCAGCTTGCAGACTTTGGTTATAACATCGTCTCAACCACTGGCACGCAAAAGGTACTAAGCGAAGCGGGTATCGACTGTCAGCGTATCAATAAAGTCACTGAAGGTCGCCCACACATCGTTGATGCCTTGAAAAATGACAAAATAGACCTTATTATTAATACAACCGAAGGCAAGCAGGCGCAAGAAGACTCGTTCTCTATTCGCCGTAGTGCGCTGCAAGGCAAGGTCTTTTATGTCACGACTTTAGGTGCAGCAGATGCTGTCTGTAAGTCTTATGCAATCGACTTGCCTTTTGAGGTGTATAAGCTACAAGATTTGCACGAACAAGCAAAGGTAGTTGACGCGGCTAAATAATTTAAGTAAATTACAAGTTAGTAATG
>NZ_JAKDUI010000154.1 GCF_030457785.1 Psychrobacter sp.
AGTATGAGCATTACCTAAGAAACCCCTACCTCTAAGGTAGTGGGTAGTTCATTACGCGCTGTTAGATGAAGCCTTACAATATAAAGTTGTAAGGCTTTTTTATTGCAAAGCTTTACTGAATAGAGCTTTACTATGCTGAGCTGAGTAGGCTATAACTAGTATGTAGCGCATTAATACAGTCAGTTTAATATCGAGAATATTAGAGAGGTTAGCGGTCCTCCTTTTGAAGTATGATAACTACAGTGGGAAGTGGGACGATAGCGCTTAAAAGGTACTTAGCAAGGTACTAAGAGACGTACTAAGCAAGACACTTGAAGTGCTTGGATGACATTTGGCCGCTGCGTATTTCTTGAGTGCAATCTATTGTATCTTCATCAAGACTTGATAGCGCTAAGATGCGTTATGATTATAAAAAAGCACATCAGCGCTGGGTCGCTATATATTTATCTTACAAGGAGTTCCCTATGAAAACATTATATGTCACTCGTACTGCACCAAATCCACGCAAAGCACTTATTTTATTAGCGTCAAAAGGTATTGACGTTGATGACATGGATGATATAACGGTCGTGGATATTGACTTCGCTAGCAATGATCAGATGTCAGATGCTTTCACGCAAATAAATCCCATGCAAACGGTGCCAGTATTGAAATTAGATGATGGGACGATACTCAATGATTCTCAGGCTGTTTGTGAGTATCTTGATCGTGTGTATGGTGAGCGCTCAGTAATGGGCAATGATGTTGTACAACGTGCTCAAGTTTGCTCTATGCGCCGTATTGCTGAGTTTGAAGTGCTGTATAATCTTATGCTAGCATTTCAGCACAGCCATCCATCGAAAGCACAGCTTGTTGAGCAGGTGCCAGAGTTTGTAGTGCCGTCTATCGCACGGGCTACCAAAGCGCTGACCTATTTTGAGAAATCTCTGGACGGCAAAGAGTACTTGGTAGGAGAGCAGCTCAGTTTCGCTGATATCGTGTTATATTTAGGTTTAGACTTTGGTAAAATCCTCAAGGTCAATCCTGATGAGCAAGGCGAAAACCTAGCGCGGTTTTATAACATGATGAACGAGCAATTTAGTATTAAAAAAATGACGAAAGCCTAAGGCGTGTTTAGCATTGCACTGACAGCCATCCATACTATCACGCAGTACTATCTGTGAAGTGGCTGTGGGCAGATGTTAAGAAAATCCCTAATTTAATCAGGTGATTATCGAAGAAAAAATAGCTAGCTATCAGGGCTGGCTATTTTTGTTTATAGGGAATTTATATTCATTTTACGATATGTTGGGCACCATCAGTGCCTCGGCACACGTCGTTATGTTCTCGGTTTGGGCCATATCTATCTTCTAAAGCTGCCGCACGCGCTTTTTCAAAAAATTAATAAAAACACACATTTTATTACAGATGACAACAGAGCCACGGTTATAGTGTTTAAAATGCATAAATCTTTTAACTGATGCGTATGAGCTATATAATAACCAGTTCGACAATAATTCATCTTATTCTGGTTTTAGCCTAGCCGACGAGTATTTATTGAAATACATATTCCGGTAGACGAGTCGCGAAATTCAATTTTTTGCTAGAGTAATGCAGGAACAATATTTAGATCGTACGAAAAACGGGTCAGATAAGCTTACTAAGAGGTGTACTGTATGGTAGGTAAAAGCACAAAGCTAATTCTAATACCAAGTGTATTGGCAGCGATGTTGGCGTTGGGTGCTTGTCAAAACGAGATACAACCCGCCGAAAGTGAGGTGTCAACTACAAACGAAGCCGATATGATCAGCGAGCCGGTACTGTCTACGAGTGCGTCGGCCAACGGATCTGATGAGTTTGAGTTACCGGAAGAGCAAGAAACGATGGCAAGTCTATCACGCTATCGCTGGGCGTTATGGGCCGTCGATGACGATACCGGCGCATCGTCGGTCAATGCGCTAGCAGATATTAAAGATCAAGTGATGTTAACGTTTAACCAAAGTCAAGGTCAAAACACTTTGAGCTATAGTGTTGGCTGTAACACCATGAGTGCTGTTTATCAGTTGCAAGACCTCACGTTAACGATTGAAGAAAGCATGAGTACCAAAATGCTATGCAAAGATTTAAATCAGGCAGAAAATCGCCTGAATGAGTTGATGCAAGGGACAAGCCAATTAAGTGTTACCGATGAAGAGAACCCTTTACTCACACAAGTCACTAGCAGTGGGATTAGTTTGGTTTGGCAAGGTATGCTAACGTCGCAAGCGAAATATGACAGCAAGGGTAAAACGGTTTTCTGGGCAGTTAATTCAAAAAAGACACCATGCGGAAAAGACCAGTCACAGAATTGCCTACAAGTGAAACCCATCACTTATGATGAGCAGGGTATCAAAGTCAGAGAGGGAGAGTGGCGCGCTTTTTCTGGTGAAATAGAAGGTTATCAGCATGATGATCAGCACGAAAAAGTGTTGCGCATACAGCGTTACAAAATAGACAGCAGCGAGGAATCAGCATCCGGCACAGCGGCTACAGAGTCAGACGAAGCGTATGCCTATGTGCTAGATGCTGTGATCGAAAGCGGTGTGGCTGAAGACGGTAACGTCTAATTGTCCGCGATTTACATCTTGTTTGGTGCTGTTTTAGCCGTACCAAATGATTGATTAAGCATAAAAGATACGGGTTCATGTGGCCCGTGTGTTTTCTGCTCACCCGATTTAACGTAAGTTTCCTAGGTCTTCTTCAGTCAAACGCCAGCGGCCTTTTTTCTTAGAACCACCGCGTCCTCGCAGCGCGTTATTCAAAACCAGTTTGTTCATAGAGTGACTGGAGTGCGCATGGCAAATAGCGCACGCTAGGCCATCGGCTGCATCTTGCTGCGGTACCACATCTAAAGACAGTATCCGGCAAACCATTTCTTGAACCTGCTCTTTAGCAGCCGCTCCATAACCACAAACGGCCTGTTTGATCTGCCGTGCCGTATACTCTGATACCTCTAGGTCCAACGCCACCATAGCAGCAATGGCTGCTCCACGAGCCTGTCCGAGTTTGAGTGCAGAGTCTGGGTTCTCGGCCATAAAGACCTGCTCAATAGCCGTATGAATAGGCTCATCTGCATATTTTAAGTGATGCTGAGTAATACGTGTCAAACCGTTAAAGATACGTTTTAGGCGTTCTGGCATTTCTTTAGTGTCTGTACGAATGGTACCTGCATCGATATATGTCAATTTGTCTCCGCTTTGCTGGATGACTCCATAGCCCGTCATACGTGACCCTGGGTCAATCCCGATAATAATTGCCATAGTATTCCGTCATACTTACGTTTTATTTTGTGGCTTAAAAATAAGCCTTAAGTTTGATAGTATAGCAATCAATCCCCATATACATAATATGTTAGCCATCTTAATTTGCATGGCGCTCAATTTTTTGGTATTTATTTTATAGGACGACACTTTATGGGTCAGATAGTTGGTATCGCCATCGTTTGGTTTATTATCGAGATGCTACTGTGGTATTTGCTTGCTCAGTTTATGAGTGGTTGGTGGGTGTTTATGTGGTTTATTATTGCCGCCGTTATAGGTATTTCGCTTATGCGTAAGGGCATGGCTGCGCTTAATCCGATGGCGCAGCAAATGAAAGCGGGTGGGATGATGAACCCAGGAGCGCGCCCGCAAGAATCTACCATGATTAAGAGCGTTGCGATGGCAGCGGCAGGTATTCTGTTACTTATTCCTGGTGTACTGAGTGATTTTCTTGCGTTATTGGTGGTCCTACCGCCTGTACAGAAAAAACTCAAAAACGTTGCCAATAACTATGTCATGAATAACCAACAAAAGATGATGGAAATGATGGCCAAGCAAATGGGTGGTCAAATGGGCGGCGGTCAGAATCCATTTGGTGGCGCAGGTGGTATGGGTGGTCAAAATCCTTTTGGCGGTGCAGGCGGAATGGGCGGTCAAAACCCCTTTGGTCAACAACAAAACCCGTTTGGTGACTCATTCAAGCAACACACGACCGTGGATGGTACTGCCAAAGATGTCCCAAAAGACGTAAAGAAAATTACCAAGTCAGCGAATGACGAATAGGTAGTAACTGAATAGGCGGTAACTGATAGGCATAAAAAAGCCCCTCTGGTCAGTGACCGGAGGGGCTTTTAAGTGGTAGTAAGCGACTGGATATGAACTCATTTTATGGGCTCATTGCCTTTAAATTGCTCACCAACCGAATTTAACAACCAAAGTGCCGCCGTGAGATGGTGACCCATGAACCGTGAAGTTCAGGGCGGATGCGTCACTACCTCTGCAGGTTTCCTGAGACACCGCGAACGGTGCAGGTATACACAATGAGGTAATAGGTATCGCATCCTAATAAAGCATTATCGGCTCAGGGAATAAACATCTACTAGCCAACACTTCAGAATATTTTTATATTAACCAATGATGTGGGAGATTGCAAGTAACTGTTACAGTTTAATCTGTGGTAAAAATAGTCAGTTTTTCAGCAATTTTGAGATATGTGCTAATATAGAGGGCTTTAAATACCCTAAGACAGCATTATAGGCTTTCATTCACTTGAGGAGCGGCAACATATGACCAGTAATCAGCAACCATCAGAGTCTATTGATGACAATCAGGCGCAGATTAATAATAAAGACGGCGTGCAAAATAAAAAAACGCCGCACGTTTTGATGATATTAGACGGCTTTGGTCATCGTGAAGAAGATAAAGACAATGCCGTTGCTGCCGCCAACATGCCTAATTTAGACAAAATTTATCAAAAATATCCGCATGGTTTGATTTCTGCTTCAGGGGAAGATGTTGGGCTACCAGGCGGTCAGTTTGGCAATTCAGAAGTCGGGCATATGAACATGGGTGCTGGTCGGGTCTTGTATCAAGATTCAACTCGCATCTCAAACGAGCTTGTCGATCGTGAGTTTTATAAAAACGAAGCCTTAGTCGATGCTGTAAAAGCGGCTAACGAGTTAGGCGGCAATGTGCATATCATGGGCTTGCTCTCAGACGGTGGTGTGCACTCACATCAAGATCATATCGAAGCGATGTGTCACTCCGCACTGGTGCATGGTGCCAAAAACGTTTTTGTTCATGGTTTTTTAGACGGTCGAGATACACCGCCAAAATCTGCTGATAAATATATCAACCGTCTGCGTGATTATATCAATAAACTGAACGCGCACTATGAAGGTGGTCGAGTACAGATTGCTAGTATTATTGGACGTTACTATGCGATGGATCGGGATAATCGTTGGGAACGTGTACAAAAAGCTTATGAGTTAATGACTGAAGGTAAAGCTGAACGACTATCAACGCGAGCAGATGGAGCAGTTCAGGCTGCTTACAAAGCGCGTGAGACCGATGAGTTTGTCAGCCCGACGACTGTGATTGGACGTGATGAGGTGCCGTATACAGTCGAAGACAATGATGCTCTCATTTTCATGAATTTCCGTGCAGATCGTGCGCGTGAGCTTGCACAAGCGTTTGTTTTACCAGATCATGAGTTTTCAGGTTTCGCTCGTCAAAAGCAACCAAACTTGGCTGCTTTTGTGATGCTGACTAAATACTCAGACGTGTTGGCAGATAACCCAAAAACCAGCATCGCATACCATCCAACATCGTTGAGCAACACCCTTGGTGAATATTTGCAGAATAACGAAAAAACTCAGCTGCGTATTGCAGAAACTGAGAAGTATGCCCACGTAACCTTCTTCTTTAGTGGTGGGCGTGAAGCAGAATATGAGGGAGAGACTCGGATTTTAATACCTTCTCCAGACGTTGCTACTTATGACCTAAAGCCTGAAATGAGTGCACCTGAGGTGACGGATAAACTGGTGGAAGCGATTGAGTCTGGCAAGTATGATGTATTAGTCGTGAACTACGCCAATGGTGATATGGTTGGACACACAGGCGTATTTGATGCTGCTGTAAAAGCTGTGGAGGCTCTGGATGTCTGTGTTGGACGTATTGAGTCTGCTGTACGTGCGGCTGGTGGTGATATGCTGATCACCGCGGATCATGGTAACTGCGAGCAGATGCAAGACTATGAAAGTGGTCAAGTGCATACCCAACATACCACTGAGTTGGTACCATTAATTTATGTGGGCGATCAAAACATGGCAGTACGTAGTGGTGGTAAGCTGAGCGATGTTGCGCCAACCATTCTGGCGTTGATGGATATTGATACACCAGAGGAAATGACTGGTAAAAGTTTATTGGAGCCAGTATTGTAGTTCAGTCATTTTAGTATGCTATCTCATGATTGAGTAAAGACTCTGTCATATAGCGTAGAAAAAAAGGCATCAAAAAAAAGGAGAGATAATTACTGTCTCTCCTTTTTTTGTCCGCTTTTTTTGTCCGTTTTACAACCAATCATCAAAACCACCAATCATCAAATAAAATTACCATTTACATGTTTGGTGGTTAGGATTACTTGCAATACTATCCTAGTTTTTGATGTGCCCTTAGTGCTATCTTATAGAGTGATTTTGTTACATCTATAGTATAGTAAATCTTATATAAAATCGATACAATAGCTATCATAAACTCATTTAACAG
>NZ_JAKDUI010000155.1 GCF_030457785.1 Psychrobacter sp.
CAAGTATGAGCATTACCTAAGAAACCCCTACCTCTAAGGTAGTGGGTAGTTCATCTGCTATTGAACAGGTTGATAAATAATAATGAACATCAACCTATCCTACAACCAATCAATTAAAAACTAAATAAGGCATAACATGGCACAGGATAATTTATTTGAACCTATCGAGATGGGCGCTCAAACACTAAAAAACCGTATCTTCATGGCGCCGCTGACGCGTTTGCGAGCGATTGAGCCTGGAGATGTACCGACCGCGCTTGCTGGAGAGTATTACTCGCAGCGTGCTAGTGCTGGTCTGGTGATTACTGAAGCGACACAGGTTTCTTTTCAGGGCAAAGGCTACGCTGGCGCACCAGGTGTTCACACCCAAGATCAGACGACTGCCTGGAAATCCATCGTCGATAATGTCCATGCCAAAGGCGGAAAAATCGTCGTACAGCTATGGCATACTGGATTGGTATCGCACAAGAGTGTACAGCCAGAGGGCAGAGCGCCTATCTCTGCCTCAGATGTCAAAGTGGCAGTGCGTACCTCGCTTCGTGATAGCGATGACCTAGCGATTCGTGTCGATACCACACCACCGCGAGCAGCTACGCTGGCAGAAATCAAACAAGTGATTGCAGATTTTGCCCTAGCCACCAAACAGGCGAAAGAAGCGGGTTTTGACGGGGTAGAGGTTCATGGTGCTCATGGGTATTTGCTGCATCAGTTTTGGGTAGAGCAGACCAATCAGCGTGATGATGAATATGGTGGCAGCCGTGAGAATCGTGCGCGTTTGATGCTTGATGTCATCGATGCTTGTGTAGAAGCTTGGGATGCCGATCATGTTGGTATTCGCGTCTCACCGCAAGGCACGTTTAATGGTGTCGAAGCAGGCTACGAGGAAGATGATAATATTTGGCTGATCGAGAAAATCAACGACCGTGGTCTGATGTATCTGCATCTATCAGAGCCTGACTGGGCGGGTGGTACGCCGTACACGGATGGCTTCCGTCAGCGTATCCGTGATGCTTTTGGCAATATGATTGTTGCTGCTGGTGGTTATACGGCTGAGAAAGCGGAAAAAAACATTGAAGCAGGCTATATCGATGCCGTGGCTTTTGGACGCGATTATATTGCCAACCCTGATTTGGTAGAGCGTATCCGTGAGGGTGCTGAGCTAAACGAGCAGCATCCAGAAACTTTCTATGGTGGAGGTACAGAGGGCTACACTGATTATCCGTTTTTGGCGGAAAAATAAGCCCAGTAACCAGCCTAATAAAAAAGGTAAAAGCGTAAAAGTCCAACAGCGCAGTTATTAATGTTTATATTGCCAATGCCTATACAGCACGACAAAGCCGCCTTACTATCATAGTAGGGCGGCTTTTTTATGGTTGAAAGTCATGAGGCAATGAACACTCATGTTTTGGCATTGGTAGCTGTGTGCTTAAGAAAGTGATAGACGCGATTTACTCACCAAATCTGCCTGTTTGATAATCGCGAAAAGTTTGGCGCAGATCTTCTTGGGTGTTCATGACAAAAGGACCATGACCTGCGACTGGCTCACCGATAGGCTCACCACTGAGTAATAGCAGTTTGACAGGCGTAGTAGGTGCTGGCTCGTCAGAGGTGTTTACTGGTTCGACCAGTTTTAGTTTAATACTGTCGCTAGTTGGTGCTTGCCCAGCAGGTATATCTGTACGCTGTTGCGTTGGCGCAGCAAACTGAATCAAATTACCAGCGCTGACCTCTGTGTCATTGATCAACACCTCACCTTCTTGTACTAGCATGAGCGTATTATGGGTATTGGGTACCAGTAGTGTTGTCGCTCCTGCGTCATGTATGGCGATATCCCACAGGTTGACGGGTGTAAAAGTATCGGCGATTCCTGTCACGCCTTGCCAGTCACCTGCGATAATCGCTGCGGTACCGATGGATTTTTGGTCGTCAGTATTTTCCTTCAACGCAACTATAGGCATATCTGCGCGTTTGATGGTTTGGTATTTAGGCGCGGTGAGTTTGTGAGTGCTTGGCAGGTTTACCCACATCTGCACCATACTGAAAACCCCGCCACGCTGCCCAAAGCTCTGAGAATGAAACTCTTCATGCAGGATACCTCGTCCAGCAGTCATCCATTGCACATCACCTTCTAGGATATCCGCTTGACCACCGGTCGAGTCTGCGTGGGTAATCTCACCTTGATAAGCGAGGGTGACGGTTTCAAAACCTTTATGTGGATGCAGCCCGATGCCGTGCGGCTGCGTCTTATAATCGGGGTTTGGGGCAAAGGTCGTCGGCATGCCATAATCAAATAATAAAAATGGATCGGTATGACTATAATTAAAATTGGCATCATCGTTGAGATGGTTGATTAAGGTTTTTACATAAAAGCCGTCGCCTACCCAGTGCGGTGCTTCATCACCATGAATATGTTTGATCGGACGCATGTATCACCTCATAAAAAATAACGTTAAAATATAAAACGGCGTTCAGTTATTTTATATCTTGAATCATTTATATCCTGCTTAGCTTTTTATCACAGTCACTTGGCCTGTAGCTCTTAGACCACTTCACCGCAGACATGGCCACTGGCCCAAGCCCATTGAAAGTTATAGCCGCCCAGCCAGCCTGTGACGTCCAGTACCTCACCGATGAAGTATAAACCCTCTTGCAAATTGCTTTGCATGGTTTTTGAAGATACCTCGTCGGTTTTTATACCGCCACGAGTTACTTCAGCCGTGCGGTAGCCTTCAGTGCCAGAAGGTTTTAGCTGCCAACCATTTAGCGTCTCACCAAGCTCATGCAAGCGCTCGTCTTTAATATTAGCAAGTTCAGTGTCTTTGATGTCGTCCCATAGATGGGTTTGCAGCGCGGCCAGTAGTTTTTTAGGTAGCTTGTGACCATCCTCACCACTGTCAGTGTGGTCGGCTAGCACGGTGCGAATCAGCTGCTTAGGATGTGATGCTTTGTGAGCAAGTAAGAGCGCGTTCACGTCAACATCAGGCAGTAAGTTGATATTGATGGTTTCTCCGGTATGCCAGTAGTTTGACAGTTGCAACATAGACGGACCGGAGAGACCACGATGGGTAAATAACAAAGGCAACTTAAACGAAATGCGCTCATTACTGGCGATGACTGGCAGACTGATACCAGATAAAGAACGTATCAGCTCGCCTATCTTATCGGTAAAAGTAAATGGTACGAGGCTTGCGTCTGTCGTGATGAGGGTATGACCAAACTGCTGGGCCAGTTCATAACCCAAGCCACTAGCGCCAAGCGTTGGGATAGAAAGCCCACCAGTTGCCACGACCAATGACTCGCAGCGATAGTTGGTTGGTGGTCGTTCAGTCGGACTGCCTGTATCTTGGCTGGCTTGCTTTTCTTTTTTACTGAGCTGTTTGGTGGTGGCTAATTCAAATCGGGTGTTTGTATCATTTTCTACCGTTTCAACAGTTTGGACTTTTGTGTTTAGCTTTACTTGCACACCCACCGCCGTACATTCATCAAGGAGCATCGCGAGGATGTCTTGTGCAGAGTCATCGCAGAACAGCTGACCGTGCTCGCGCTCGTGATAGGGAATGTTGTGCGCTTCTACCATGCCGATAAACTCCCAGCTAGGATAACGACTGAGTGCAGACTTGCAAAAATGCTGATTGCTACCGAGGAAGTGCTCAGGCTCGACGAAATAGTTGGTAAAGTTGCAGCGCCCGCCGCCAGACATAAGAATCTTTTTGCCCGCTTTATTGGCATGGTCTAACACCAACACTCGACGACCTCGGCGACCGGCTGTAAGCGCACAGTACAGCCCCGACGCACCAGCGCCGATGATGATAACATCATAGTGAGGTATTGGTAATGCATGGCGATGGTTACTCATGGTGGTCTCATAAAATAATAAGGTTAAAAAAACAGGGTTGAAAAAACGAGGTTAAAAAACAGTCAGCAAAGCGGTCATCGACGGATAAAGCGTTAACAGGTAAAGCGTTCTCTTATCTTTGTGGTAAAAGAAGCAGCAGATGAGCGTGATGGTCAGGCTCAGTATTTATGGTGTAGCTATTGTCCATATTTCATATCCGGTTACAAGGACCAAATAGGGGCGATATGTCGTGTGGTTTTCATGTTTGACTTTATCAAGGCTGAATCAAATCAAAGCTAATTTTACCATGAGCTATAAAGTATACAATTGTGCTGTAAAATTGTTATGAATGGTTGTGATGCCTTGCAACCATTCTGCTTATTTGTCACACTGAGTTTAAGTGTCAGACGTTATGGAAGATGACTCTTATTCCCTGTGCAGGCAGCCGTGAGAGGTTGTCTTACAGGTCATAATAATTAAAAAAAGGACGAATATTATGACGCAGCAATCCTTTCCCATTGCGGCCGAGTTCACCGCCGCTGCCAACACCACAGCCGAACAATACCGTGACGTTTACGAGCAGTCAATCGCCTCACCGACCGCCAACGACGAGTTTTGGGCAGAGCGCGCCGAGCTGATTGATTGGATCAAAAAACCTACCAAGATTGGTGATGTTAATTATAATTTGAACGATTTTCGGATCAAGTGGTTTGAAGACGGCCAACTGAATATTTCTGTCAACTGTCTTGATCGTCATCTGAAAAAGAATCCTTACAAGCCCGCCATTATCTGGGAAGGTGATCATCCATCCTTGCACAAAATCATATCATTTAAAGAGTTGCATGGCGCGGTTTGTCGCTTAGGTAATGCACTACGTAAGCTTGGGGTCGAAAAAGGCGACCGAGTGACGCTGTATATGCCAATGATACCCGAAACCATGGTTGCGATGCTGGCGTGCACTCGCATCGGTGCGGTACATTCCGTCGTTTTCGGTGGGTTCTCCGCTGAAAGCTTGGGCAATCGTTTGGTCGACAGTCAGTCAAAGGTCGTCATCACAGCCGATGAAGGTTTGCGTGGCAATCAACACACACCGCTCAAAGCCAACGTCGACCGAGCACTAGACATGGAAGGCACTGACAGTGTCGAAAAAGTCGTTGTCGTTCATCGTACCGGGAATTCTGTACCGATGAGTGGTCGACGCGATGTTTGGTATCATAATATCGTTGACGGTGAGTCAGAAGACTGCGAGCCTGAAGTGATGAATGCGGAAGATCCGCTGTTTTTACTGTACACCTCTGGCTCAACAGGTAGACCCAAGGGCGTGCTGCACACGACTGGTGGTTACATCACTTATGCCCTCTCTACTTTTCGAGATGTGTTTGATGTCAAAGACGATGATGTCTACTGGTGTACGGCTGATGTTGGTTGGATTACTGGTCACACTTATGCAACGTATGCTCCGCTTGCCAACGGTACGACGACAGTGATGTTTGAAGGGATACCAGAATATCCTACATGGGCACGTGTCGGTCATTTGATCGACAAGCACGGTGTGACTATCTTGTATACAGCACCGACGGCGATTCGGGCGATGATGAAGGAAGGCGATGCTTTTATCCATGAGTCAAATCGCACAAGCTTGCGTCTGCTCGGAACAGTGGGTGAGCCGATTAATCCAGAGGCGTGGGACTGGTACTATCATGTCGTGGGCGGTGGTAAGTGTCCAATCGTCGATACCTGGTGGCAGACAGAGAATGGCGGTATTTTATTAGCACCCATACCGGGTACGGTCGCACTCAAGCCAGGAGCGGCAATGAATCCTCTCTATGGCATCAAACCAGAAATCATCGATACCGATGGTGAGGTCTTAGAAGGCTCTGCTGAAGGTAACTTGGTGATTAATAGTAGTTGGCCGGGGCAAATGCGCACGATCTATAACGATCATGAGCGTTTTTTAGAGACATATTTTAGGGATTATCCAGGCTACTACTTCACGGGCGATGGCGCGCAGCGTGATGAAGATGGACACTATTGGATCACAGGTCGCGTCGATGATGTGCTCAATGTGTCAGGTCATCGTCTGGGGACGGCTGAGATTGAGAGTGCAGTGGTGTCGCATCCAGCGACAGCTGAGGCAGCCATCGTCGGTATGCCGCATGAAATACGCGGCATAGGGATTTGTGCGTTTGTTATCTTAAAGTCAGGTGAAGAAGCAACGGAAGCACTAAAAGCGGAGTTGAACCGACATGTGCGCAATGAAATTGGACCGATTGCAAATTTGGATGCGCTTCATGTCGTCGATTCACTACCCAAAACCCGATCAGGAAAAATCATGCGCCGTATCCTGCGAAACCTTGCAGCAGGGCAGTATGTTGGATTGGGTGACTTATCGACCTTGGCAGACAGCTCGGTGATCAACCATTTGGTCGAAGTGGTCAAAGCTGCAAACCGAAAATAGCTTGCGTTTTTACGGGTGTTTCTGCACCACTAACCACTGCAGCAACGCGCACGAGTGAGTGCCCAGAAGAGCCATGTTATTCAAAATAGCATGGCTTTTTTACGTAGACGATATTGATATCTTGTGGTTTTAAACGTTCAATATCATATGTACTTGTACTGTCTACCACGTACTGATTTTTTTTGATTAAATACTAGGGTGTGTTGACAATTACCGTAAATGGATAATCGTCGCTGCTAAATAGAT
>NZ_JAKDUI010000156.1 GCF_030457785.1 Psychrobacter sp.
TATATCGTTATAAGTACTGTCCTGATAGGTATCATCCTGATGAGCGTTTTGTTTGGCACGAACTTGCTCATTGGGCGACGAATCTTGGTGTACTGAGGCATGATTTGTTGATTGGTTTTTTGATGGGGTTGCTGACCGGTTAGGTGCAGTCGGTTTATGCGTAGGCTTGGGGGCACTACGTTGATAGCTAACGTTTTGTTGCTCATCCTCAGGTATCTCGATGCCTGTTTGCTTCGATAGCTCCTTTACCGCTTCTATGAATGTTAGGTTTTCATAGTCACGCAAAAAACTAATGGCATTGCCACCAACACTACAGCCAAAGCAGTGGTAGATGTTTTTTTGAGGATTGACGTAAAAAGAAGGCGATTTTTCGCCATGAAATGGACAGCAGCCTTTATACTCGCTACCTGCTCTTTTAAGTGTGGTGTGACGCCCAATGATACTGATCAAATCAGCTTGGCTGTTTAGTTGCTCTAGAATATGGTTAGGGATACTCATATAAAAAACAGTTTACCATAGGTCAATTATGTTGGGCATCGACAATCAGTTAAGAATAATACCAGCCAGGAGTAATACCATTCACAAAAATCAAAGTAGTAAGGAAAAAGGCTCAAGTAATACGTAGCGTGCAAGTACTACGTATTGTAGGTGGAGCGATTTTGATACAGTTAATTGTGCTTTTTGGGTTTGGTATAAGTTTTGGTATAAACACTGAAACTCGATAGAAAATAAAAGCAGTACGAACAGAAAAATAAGGCCAACAGAGTGTTGACCTTATCGTTTGTCCTATTCAGAGACTGTCAATGTGCTAAGTCAGTCTACTCCGTAGGTGTTGTCGTAGGCGTCGTGTTAATTATTTTTGGGTCAATAGTGGCTTCAGTGGCTTCTCTAGCCATAGGACTGGTACTTGACTGATTCTGTGGGGCGGTTGAGTTTTCAGGAAGCCCCAAACCAAAATTGAGGTTACTAGCACCGTTGGTAGGAGCCGTACCTTGTGCTGAATTGGCAGTCGCTGTATTGGCGTTTGGCAAGCTCATTTGACGGGCGCTACGAACGACTTGGGTTTTAGTAGCGCCGTTGTAATCCCCTGTATTCAGTGGGCTCCCTTCCACGCCTGAGCGGCCAAGCTGTCCAAAGGTCAGTTTGTTGAGCCATGAGCGATCACGCTTAGTATCTAGTCTTACACGTCCATCATTGGTTAACCAGCTTGGATAGTTGATCTGCAAGAGTGTTTTATATTCTGTCGCCAAATCTGTCAGACCGAGTTGATCATGGCTATAAGCTAAGATAGCAATGGCTTTTGGCGTCGATTCGCTAAGCGGATAGTACTGAAATGCCCATTTTGCGCGGTTGACTGCGGCTACATATGCTTCACGCTCGATGTACCAGTCAGCGGCACTTAATTCACTTTCAGCAAATTGATTGTAGATATAGATCATACGCTGGGCGGCATCAGGTGCGTAAGGGCTGTTAGGATATTTATTGATAAGTTCTTGGAAGTTATTAAATGCAATACGCAAGTAAGCAGTATCACGTTCAGCTTGATTAAGATTGAATAGATTTAGGCTGAAACCTTCTGACGACCCTTGCATATTTGACACACCACGAACGTAGTGAGCATAGCTGATTTGGGGGTTAGAAGGGTATAGGCTTATAAATTGTTCAGCACTGGAAGCTGCGACCGCAAACTGACCACTTTCGTATTGAGCATACATCACATCTAGCAGTGCCTGCTCAGAGTATTGCCCTGTAGGATAAAAAGTACGTAGGTTGGTCAAATCTTCGATGGCTTGAACGTAACGACCTTCATCGATTTTAGCAACTGCATCACTGTAGTAGTTTTGCTCTGATTTTTCAGCAGTCTCTACTGCATCATCGGCATCTTCACCGCCAGTCAAGTTTTTAAAAGTCTGACAACCTGTAAGACTAACGCTAAACGCCAGTAGGGTTATTGAGGACAGTTTAATAAACGTATTGCCAACAGCTTGCATACTTCTTCTCCGACACGAGACGCATAATAGTAAAAGCACTACCATGCTATGATAAAAAGTTAGTGATAAAAACGATGCATATGGCATCGGGTAACGACCTGTTTTGAAATGCTAATCAATCAGCGCACTTGTTATTCGTATAATTTTTATCGAATACGGCTTCGACTTAACGCCATAGCATACAGCAAAAATTAAAGACAGGCTGTTTTTCGCTTCGCAGTTTAGCACGAGCAGCCCTTTCGAGCGATATCGAATATCGAAGACAGTGACAAATATACAGTAAGTTACAGCAACGTTATATTTTAGAGAGTTATCTGCTAATGTCCGGTATGACCTAATATTATTCAAACCTGATAGATAAAGTGCTGTATTTATATGGCTTGGACGCTCAGCGTGATACACTACCATGCATTGATTTCTTGTTTTTGGCTATGACTGCTCTGTCGTCATCCAATAGTGAGCAACATCTTATTTTTTATTGTGCTTTTTATACAAAACCACTCTATTCGATAGTCGCCTTTCAGACGTGCTTTGCAGTGTGAGGTTAGGGGCTTTTCCATATATAAATCTGTTATGAATAATAATGCTATGACTACCAACTCAATACCCAATCAATCAATAGATACCGATTCAGCAGTACAAGAGTCGCCGACGCCAAATAGTGCTTTAAATGATAATGAGTTAACTGATGAAATGCAAAACGATGCTGAGGCGGCAGATAGTGACTTGCTGGCTGATGATGACAGTGAGGATGATGAAACTTCTATCGCTGGTCAAGCGGCATCTGTCGTTGTTGATGTAAGCCATACCGTCACTGAGGATGAGTCTGGTCTGCGAATTGATAAGTTGGCATCACAAGTATTTACAGATTTTTCAAGAGTGCAGCTACAGGGTTGGATTACTGATGGTAGCTTGCTCTATAACGGCACCGTGCAAAAGCCTAAAGTCCGTGTCAAAGCGGAGGACGTTTTGCATCTATCGACCACACTAGAGCAGCACAGTGAAGATCAGCCAGAAAACATCGACATCAATGTCGTGTATGAAGATGATGACGTACTGGTGATTGATAAGCCAGTTGGTATGGTTGTCCATCCTGGTGCGGGCAATCAAACAGGCACTTTGGTCAATGCGCTTCTGTATCATTATCCACAACAACACCATCTACCTCGAGCAGGCCTAGTACATCGGATTGATAAGGATACTTCTGGTTTATTGTTGATTGGCAAAACAAAGCCTGCGCAGATGGCACTGATGGAACAATTGAAAGATAAGTCTGTCTATCGACATTATCAATGTGTGGTAGCGGGAGATGCCGCGAGCTTACTGCGCCATCGCCGCATTGAGGCGCCGATCGGTCGCCATCGGAATCAGCGTACAAAAATGACGGTAATGACGGCAGGACGTGAGGCAGTCACGCATCTATTAGATGTTACCGCGCTCAATGATAACTACTGCCAATTGGATGTTGGGCTTGAGACGGGCCGTACGCATCAGATTCGTGTGCATCTAAGCCACATCACCTATCCGATAGTAGGAGATCGTGTCTATGGCGGCCGTCGTCAGTTGCGTGCTGGTCTGAGTGAAGCACAGCGCCAAGCGATAAATGAATTTCCACGGCAAGCGCTGCACGCTTATACATTAGGTTTCGTTCATCCTACGACCGGTGAGGACATCGAAGTCACGACACCACTTCCTGAAGATATGCAGCAACTTATCGCTGTGTTGAGTGATGGGTATAATGACGAGTAACATAAATTAATGGCGATATCACGCTGTAAAATCATTGTGTAGTAATAAAAAAGAGTGTATTAGATAAAAAACAGTCTACAAAACTTCCAGTTAAATGTAATAACCTTGAGCAGATCCACTAAGATGATGAGCCAATCATGACCAATAAGTTCCCGATGACATTGCTTGCACAAGATGACGGCGTATTTGTTTTTCAAACGGCTGCTGTTGTTAGCTCGAATGCCAGACCAGATACTGATGTTGAAGGTGCTGACGTTGAAGGTGCTGACGTTGAAGGTGCTGATGTTGAAGATATATCTTTCATCGTCGATGAAAAAGATAGCCTGCCATCAGGTCTGAGTAGCAAAACAAGCTATGGCGAGCTCAATTTAGGCTTGCATGTCCATGATGATGCGGCAAAGGTTTTGGACAACCGCATGCAGCTGTTGACTGCTATAAATGAGCAAGTTGCTCGCTTTTCATCATCGAGTAACCAAGAATCCTCTGTTAAGCAGTTGCATTGGGTCAATCAAGTTCATGGTCGTCAAGTTCACGATATTGATGCTACGGACTTGAGTATGGATCCTGTTTCTGCAGATGCGATGGTCAGCCAGCAAGATAGCATAGGGCTTGCTATGATGACAGCTGATTGCGTGCCAGTGGTTTTGTACCAGCCAAGCAGTGGTCAGGTTGCTGCGATTCATGCTGGCTGGAAAGGGCTTGCTTGTGGCGTCATTTCAGCAACGGTTAAGCGCTTTACAGAGTCTGGTGATATCAAAGCATGGATCGGTGTCTGTATCAGTCGAGATAATTATGAAGTGAATACAGACGTCCGTGACAAGTTGCTAACAGGATGTATTGAAAATCAGACGTTATCAGCGCAGGCTATCGATGATTTTGATGACTTATTTTCTATACCGTCTGATGAGGCTAAAATTAAGTTGGATTTACCAAAGTTAGCAGCAGCTCAGTTAGTCACGGCTGGCGCGATGGTAGAGAACGAGTCAGATATCAGTTGTAGTTATGCAGATTCTCTCTATTATTCGTATCGTCGAAAAACCCATTTACAACAACAGGCGACAGGGCGTATGGCACTGATTATCGTGCGCAGTTAAGCGGTCTAATCATTGTGTATTTTATGAGGTGTGCTCGTATATACTTCATAAAATACAAGTCACAAAAAAAACAGCAGGTTATATAAACCTGCTGTTTTTTTGTACTTATCAATCAACTTTAAAGATGGTATCAGCAGACTGAATCATTAGACTTAGGTACGGAAAGTCCAAATAACGGACGCAAATACAAGGCTAAAAAAGTGCCCGCCATAGCGAGTATGCCCCAAATATAACCATGCAGGCTAAATGACGCGATACCACCAAAGTAAGCGCCGATATTACAACCAAAGGCAAGACGAGCACCATAACCCATCATCAAGCCACCGATGACTGACGCGGCAAAATTACCTGCAGTGATATGAGTGAATTTAAATAAGCCACCTGCTGCCGACGCGATAAAAGCACCAATGATAATGCCAATGTTTAACACCGTTGTAGAGTCAGCAAAGATAGAGGTGTTTAGAGCGGCTGCATTAGCCCCTTGCCAATAACCCCAACTAGCAACATCAACCCCTAGACCGTTGGCGATTTTAGAGCCCCATAAGGTAAATGCTGAGGTAACGCCCCAAGGCTGTCCACGTGTCAGTAGGGTTAGGGCATTAAGTAACGCCAGAGCGATCGCCGCAGCAAACAATGGCCACGAACCACGAAAAACTCGTTTCCAACCAGTCTCAGACGGCACGGGTGCCATTTTAGGTGCGTTTCTTTTTTTCTCGACGACCAGTGTAATCCACGCAATCAAACCAAATAATGCAAGAGACAGCAACCAAGCACCGGTATAACCAAGACCAGTGGAAGTGGCCAATGAATAGGGAGCATAGGCAGGCATTTCTTCTGTCCAAAATGGCAGATGATAAGCACCAATCGTAGCTCCTACGATGAAAAAGATAAAAGTGATGAACATGACAGAACGTCCACCGCCTATCGAATACAGCGTGCCTGAAGCACAGCCACCACCGAGTTGCATACCAATGCCGAAGACAAAAGAGCCAACTAATAGGCTAACACCTAATGGTGCTACGTAGCCTGAAACTTCTCCGCCAAAAAGCGTGGTTCCGAAAGCAAGTATGGGCGCAAATAGAGTAACAGCAACTGCTAGCATAAGCATATGGGAGCGCATTGCCTGTCCATTACCGACCGCCATAATGCGTCTAAATGCTGAGGTAAAACCAAAACGAGCATGAAACAAGGTATAACCAAGCAAAAGACCAATGCCTAGGAGTAATGATTGAGAGATATGTTGCGTCGTGAGCAAATGAATGAGCAGCAGTAACGCTGCAATAGCCCCTCCTGCTATCAGAGCTTTTTGCGGCGCATTGAGCGCAAGACTGTCTTTGGGGATAGGGGATTTAGTATCATTTACAGGTTGAGCTAAAGTGGTAGTATTCACAGCAATGACATCCTTCTCCGATGCATCTGACCGGATGTGGTTGGTAAAAAATGGTTATATAATATGTGAAAATATGACAGTGGCTTTAATAGAAGTTTAAACGAGTCAGCAATCAACGCACATCATATGCTCATTGTCTCAAAAGTAAAGTTAGGTGATTTTGAAAAATAAGAATTACCATATGAATACCCCACTCTCAACTTGAAATAAGCAAATCAAACTGAAGAGGCGGATTACCA
>NZ_JAKDUI010000157.1 GCF_030457785.1 Psychrobacter sp.
ATATCATATTAAAGGTAATGGGTATATTGATAAATGGTTATGCATTAGACCAATGCAGCACCTGAGTAAATAAGCAAACATATAAAACAACAGAAATTGCGATAAAACTGCTCTAATGACCTATAGTTGCTTGCAGCAATTTATGGCCTTATCTATACTTGCGCCTTTGATTTATTTCACTTTTCGGAGCGATCGAATGCCCGCCTCTAGTTTTGCAATTGATAGCCTGCCATTAGCGTTTGGCATTATTATGGCCATTATTGGCTTGGTGTTCTATACACAAGGGTTACCAGGGAAGTTTTGGCGACGTTTTTATGCAGTACTGCCAGGGATTGTCTTATGCTGCTTTATCCCAGCGATATTGAATAGCTTGGGTGTTTTTGCTGATGGGATAGGCGCCCAAATTTATGGATTTACGGCGACGTATCTCTTGCCTGCAAGTTTGCTACTGATGACGCTCTCGATGGATGTTCCAAAAATATTAGGACTAGGCTGGAAAGCCATTGCTATGTTTTTCGCCGCTAGTGTCGCTATTATCATCAGTGGTCCAATAAGTCTTGCCATTGCACAATGGGTGTCACCGACCATGTTTGCTGATGATACGTTGTGGCGAGGATTTTCAGCAGTGGCTGGTAGTTGGATTGGTGGTGCAGCAAACCAAGCGGCGATGAAAGAGTTGTTTGGGGTCAGTGACGATTTGTTTGGCATGATGATTTTGGTCGATACGACCAATGCGTCGCTATGGCTATTGGCCATATTGGTGCTGGCAAAGCATAGTGATAAAGTAGATCGCTTATTAAAAGCAGATACCAAAAGCATTGAGAGGGTGGTTAAAGCGGTTGAGAGTTATGAACGTGATCATGCGCGTCCAGCGACATTGAATGATTTGATGGTTATGTTTGGCTTGTGTTTTGCGATGGTTGGTGTGGCGCATTTTATCGGTGGCCATATTGCAGGATTTTTCGCGCCTTACAGCTGGGCTGTACAATATAGCTTCGCTAGCTCTTTCTTTTGGATGGTGGTTATCATCACTATTATTGGTGTTATATTTTCCTTTACCAAGGTTCGCCGGCTTGACCATGTCGGTGCGTCTAAAATAGGCACGGTATTTATCTTTGTACTAATTGCTGCCATTGGCATGCAAATCAATCTTGCTGGTATCGTTTCACAGTGGCGATTACTACTCATTGGGCTGTTATGGATGAGTCTGCACGTTGCTATGATTTTCGTAGTGGCGAGAGTGATTCGTGCGCCGTTTTTCTTTTTAGCAGTTGGATCCAACGCTAATACAGGTGGGGCTTCGTCTGCTCCTATTGTCGCAACAGCTTTTCACCCATCACTGGCACCCGTCGGCGTGTTTTTGGGTATATTAGGGTATGCGGTGGGCACGTTTGGTGGTTATATCAGTACACAGATGATGCGATTGGTGGTCGGTTAAAATTTTAAAAGGTAAAAGCATGTAGCATTTGATAACAAAAAGCCGACTTAACTGTCGGCTTTTTGCTTGTAGCATTATCACTAAGCAATTTGAACGAACATTCAAGTTGCGACTAATAATTTTTAACTCATCAATAATTACTAATAAGAACTTAGAGGGATAAAAATATGCAATCTAAATATACACAGAAAATTCGCGCAGGCGCTCCGTTCCCTAACATAACAGTAACCACACTAGATGGAAACTCAACGTCACTCGGTGAGCCTGCTAACGGCCATGATTGGAAGCTAGTAGTGGTTTATCGAGGTCAGCATTGCCCATTATGTACCAAGTACCTCAATCAGCTAGAGCAAGTAAAGTCTTCTTTTTATGACAATGGTGTGGATGTGATCGCAGTGTCAGGCGACAGTAAAGCTCAGCTAGAGAGTCACTTACAGAAACTGGATGTTGATTTCCCTATCGCCTATGGTTTAACCATCGAGCAAATGGAAACGCTTGGTGCTTATATTTCTGACCCACGCTCAGAGAAAGAAACCGACCATCCGTTTGCAGAGCCTGCACTGTTTGTCGTTAATGCTGAAGGGACAATCCAGATTGTAGACTTTTCTAACGCGCCTTTCGCCAGACCAGATCTAGAAGTGTTGGCAAATGGACTGAAGTTTGTCAGAGAGAATGATTATCCAATCCGTGGTACTCATGGCTAGTGACAACTGAAAGTTCAGAACTTAACTGAATTAATAAGGCAATTAGTAGCCTTGAAGAGTGTGCTGAGGAGATACCTTGGTGCGCTCTTTTTTTTGAATATGATATCAGCTTGGTTTGGCTGTACGTGTTTATGTGCTTCTGCGTGCGTCTGTGTAAATAAAACTGTAAGCCACATTTATGACCGATTGCTGAAGACAATCAACCAGCAATAAAAAACCCTTACAGGACTTACACTGTAAGGGTTCATGGATTATAGAATAGCGCTTTCCATCAGTCTATTAGTGAGGCACTACAAGTTAGTGACTGTGACTGTGATTGTGTTCTGAGTCTGAATCATGATTATGATCATGAGACTCTTCATCTGTATGCTCATGTTCGTCATCATGTCCAGCTTGTAGACCGAACCAAGCCACATGAGATGGTGTGAACGTGAGTTCTATTGCTGACTCAAGTTGTCCTGCATCAGGATCAATGACGATGATTTTATTGTTTGAAGGGTCTAACATATAAACCATTTCAGTATTTGGGTTAGAAATGAAAGATGGCGCACTATGACTGTCATCTTCGATGCCATTTGGGAACACATCCAACACAGCTGTCTGCTTATAGTTTTGTGCAACATCTAACAAGTGCAACTTGCCAGTATCGTCTAGCAGCATTAAGTACTCTCCATGAGCATCAAAAGCATAGCTCACGATTTGGCGGCTACTATCAGTCGTCCAGGTAATAGGTGTGATATCTTTGTTAGCAGGATCGACATGGTAAGGCTGACCACAAGCATTACCAATCATAAATTCGTGATGATGGTTGGTAATAAATGAGCCAATTCGAGCAGGGCTACTGTCACCATTTGCACTGGGGCACTGGATATTGGTTACGCTGGCAGGATAGGTGATCTTTTCAGCACTGAATTCATCTTCGATTTGATTAATACTCACTAGGCCATCACTACAAGCAAAAACACTGTAATCCGTCACGCTTCCACTACCATGTAGACCCATGCATTTTGTATCAAAAGTCTGGCTTATATGGTAATGATCATTGTGCTGCCTGTATACAGAGAGCGTATCTGCCAATGAGCTACCGACAGTATCATAACGCTCAGAGCTGATCACATAACCACCTCTAGGCTCAGCAGTACCATGCATATTGGTACTTAACTGTTGATACGGCAATTCACCGCTGGCAATACCTGCATCGGTCACAAGTGCAAATCCAGCTTCTTGCTCAGGGTTTTCTATAGGATTGCCCGCCGCACCTAAGCCGTCAAAAAATAGTCCCGCTTGGTCATTAAAGGTTTGAAAATGGACAGGGCGAGTGTAGTTTAGTTGCAGCGGCATTTTTGAGGCATCACGAGCATAGGGGTGGTCGTGATCGCCATGATCCTCAATCTCAATGCCGCTATGATAAAAGTTAACTGCTTGGTTGGTGCGGTCCATTACCACTGCGTAATTGCTCTCTGGGCTGGTTTTTACGGCGTCAGCTTGCCCTGTCAAAGACAGTGTTTGTATCACTTCGTTTTGAGCAAGACTATAAACATACGCCTGACTACCGTCTTCTTCAGTGATGAATAATCGACCTTGCTCCATCTCAGCGGCAACGTCAGATGTTTCGCCATCGCCATGATCGTGGCCGTCTTCGCCATGGTCATGGTCGTGCCCTGAGTCAGTCGATGATGTTTTACGGTCATCAGATGATCCACAGCCACTGAGCACGGAAGCCGCTAGTAAAGCAGATAGTGCCAGTGCGATAGAGCGGCTTAATACGTTAAGTTGATTCATAAGTTTCTCCGTTCATGAATTAGATGGTCCATGATTGTGGGGTTAAAGGGTTAAGAGTGAACAAGGTGATATTAGAAGCGATAAGTAATGCCGGCGTTAAACGAGCGCTCCGGCTTCGGAACTTTATCGACGAGATATGAGGCATGGTTATAAGCGAGCTCATTTAGAATATTATTTGCCTCAATAAAAGCGGTGTAATCGTGTTCGCTGGCACTGTGGTAAACGACTTTGGCATCGATCATGTTGTAGCTGGGTGTATTGGTCTCAAAGTCAGCAATGCGATCCTGCTCAAAGCGGCGGTAACCAGACAAGATCAAGTCAAACTGACCAAATTGAGAGGTGATATCACCACCGACTCGAGGTGCAACCAATCTTGGTGCGTACTTTCTTATCAGGCTATTGTCTTCAAGGGTGATCAATGATATATCTGCAAAGCTACCAATACTGATGTAATCATTGAGGTGGTAGCGAGTTTGTATTTCACCGCCATAGTGCTTTGCGTCACTTTGAGCATAGTCCACTAAGCGAAAGCCTGCAGATTCTCCTTCTGTGATGATGTCTTGAGTTTTGGCGTAGATGTAGTTTTTGCTATCGTTATAAAATGCAGAGATACTGCCATCAAAGTTGTCGCCGTTGTCATAGCGTAATGTCAGCTCTACGCCATTGGTTGACTCTTCATCTAACTGCCCATTACCACGCTCCCATGTATTGGTCGCTAAATGAGCACCAGCAGAAAATAGTTCTTGAGGAGATGGCAGTCTTTCTGAATGACTGACTCTGGCAGACAGTTGGGTATTGGGGGTAAGGTACTTACCACCTTCTAGGCTAACAGAGATGCCAGCATGTATTTTGTCTACGTTGTTTTCAGTGTCACTAATGTCTTGAAAGTCTTGTCGTCCACCGAACTCAATATACCAAGGACTTTTGCCTTGTTTTCTAAGGATATTGGCAGTACTAAGTGACTCATCACTATCGGTAGCAAGACCACTGTGGCTGTGATCGTGTCCAGCATGAGCTGAGGTCTCACTTTGAGACAAAGGCTCGTCAGTGTTCTGAATATCTGCACCAAAGTAGTCAGGCGCCAGTCGCTCGATAAAAAACAGACCCACTTGGTTACGCTCTGTTTCAGGTAAATAGCCTTCTAAACCGACAGCGGAAAACTTGCTGTTGGTATAGTCAATACCAACCACACCTTTCATAAATCCTAGGCTACCGACTCTATGAGTGGCATGTGTGGCTTGAATTTGTGCGTTGAGCGCTTTGTTTGCAAACGTTGTACCGACAGCGCCTTCATCGAACTCATCATGACGATAGTCGGTATAGCTTAGTTTTGTCTTGATGCTATCGACACCGATCATAGGAACCTTCTGCTCGGCATATAGCTGATAGACATCTGAGGTCAAGTCGACATAGGGCGCTTCACCATGGTCGTGGCTGTGATCATGGTCGTGATCATCTTGACAAACCAGCTCATTGGATTGGCTACTGGCCGGTGCACACTGATTGTGTACGTGGAATGGTAGACCATACTCCGAAGTCTGGCGTTGATAAGACGCGCCGATATATCCTAAGTCAGTCACATACGACAACCCGATACTGCCGTTGTCTTGGGTATACCAACTGTTATCAATCTCATCAGTGTCCCAATGCGGCGCTTGAATATTGCCTTTGTCTGTCCTTTGATATTGCCCACTCCACAGCCAGTTTTCGCCAATATTGCCGTTGAGCTCTGCGTAACCCAGATATCCATCTGTGGCTTGCTGACCTATCAAGGCTGCTTTTCCACTTAGGTTTTTTTCAGATGGCTGGCTAGGGATAATATCATTGACTATATTAACCACACCGCCTATTGCGCCGCCGCCATACATCAATGCTGATGTCCCTTTTATTATTTCAACTTGTTTTGCACCTAATATGGGCACTGACACTTGGTGGTCCGGAGAGATCTGTGAAGCATCTTGCACACTCAGGCCATTTTGCATGACTTGAACGCGAGGGGCACTTTGTCCACGAATGATAGGTCGGCTAGCGCCTTGACCAAAACTATCTGTAGAAACACCCACTTCATTTGCCAACGCATCTCCGAGAGTGCTATTGACCTGAGAATTTAATTCTTCACCAGATATCACACTACTGGCAGTAGCCATCTCATTTATTTGTGGTGATAACGGGTTTGACGTAACGACAATTGGCTCTAGGGTGACCGAGGGCAAGGTCGAAGTAGCAGGGCTAGTAGTGGTGCTTGGTTGCGATGAGGTTTTAGAGTCTACCTCAACCAAATTGGTGTCTTCTGCGCTGACAGACAGACTTGCCATGCTTAAAGCCGTTGTTACTGACAACAAAGTGGTTGCGCGGCGAATATGCACGTTGATAGGAAAGATAGAGGTAAAATTAGGTTCTCTAGAGCTATTGTGATTAAAAGGAGTTGGAGACATGAGGTTACCAAAATATAGAAAATTATAGAAGTCATACCGCTTAAAAATAT
>NZ_JAKDUI010000158.1 GCF_030457785.1 Psychrobacter sp.
ATTTTTTTGCTATGCTATGAAAGTATATCATCAATAGGAAGATACAAAACAAAAAGGATTTAAAATGGCCAACCCATCGAAAGAAGAAATTACCAAAGCGGTCAAAGATAAGAACATTATTGTTACTGGCGCGTCGAGCGGCATCGGTGAGCGTACAGCTTTTTTGCTCAGTGAGTGTGGTGCCCATGTAATTCTAATAGCACGTACGGAAGAAAAACTAAAGGCTGTCACGGATAATATCGAAACGCTCGGCGGTAAAGCCAGCTACTACCCGTGCGATCTTACCAATATGGATGACATCGAAGAAATCGGCAAAAAAATCCTTGCTGATTTTGGTCATGTCGACGTCTTGGTGAATAACGCAGGTCGTTCAATTCGTCGTTCAGTCCACGAATCAGTGAATCGTTTCCATGATTTTGAACGCACCATGGATATTAACTACTTTGGTGCTGTTAAAATAGTTCTTGGATTTTTGCCGACGATGATTGAACGTCAGACGGGTCAAATTGTTAACATATCCTCGATTGGTGTACTGGCGAATAGCCCGCGTTTTGCCGCTTATGTCGCATCCAAGTCGGCATTGGATGCTTTTAGTCGTTGCTTAGCTGCTGAAGTAAAAGGGGATAATGTGACGATTACCAATATATTTATGCCATTGGTTCGTACGCCTATGATTGCTCCAACCAAGCTATATCGTTACATGCCAGCGTTAATGCCTGACGAAGCTGCGTTGATGGTTGCAAGAGCTATCGTCGATAAGCCAAATAGTATTGCCAGTAATATGGGAAAGTTTGCATCGGCGACGTACTCACTGGTACCAGCATTTAACGTCGGTATTCAATCAATTGGCTATCGTATTTTTCCAAGTACCCGTGCTGGACTGACTACCGATAAAAAGCCAAACATTGCTCAGCGTATTTTTGCTAGGATTCTGCCTGGTGAACACCATTAGAGCCTATTGAGACTCACAGATATTGGCCACATGATTTATGGCAATTATTTGAAATATAAAAAAAGGACGCTGTTGCGTCCATTTTTTTGTGAATACTGCAATGGATGTGCCCTCTAACCAAACACTCTCCATATTATCCAAAACAAACCCACGCTAATAACAGCAATAATTAATAATCGTTTTAGCCAATAAGGTAGCAGTGGTTTCTTATAGCCTAAGTCATTGAGCTCTTTATTAAAACCTTCTTGCAGACTTTTAAAGCCTTCATTGTGCTCAGTTTCTGCGTCATCATCTGTTGTTTTCTGTTCAGTATTTTTAGCAGTATTTTGCTCTCTATCGAAACTAATGGCATGGTTCGAGATGCCTTGGTTGTTAGCGATGGTATTGAGGTTTTGCTGCTGCTTTACCTTTAGTGTTGTTTCATAAGCGTCGATTTGAACCTTGGCTTCTTCCATGCTGATATTTTTATCTTCCGCCAACGTTTTAATTGCCATCACCAGATTGTTCTTTTCGATCATCATGATGACCTCTTTTGACAGCTTTGGGTTGGCAGTTTTTTTGCTAGGGTCGGGGTTAAACATGATTTTCCTTATTGCGGTGTTGGCATGCAGTACAGTAGGGCTTATTATAACCACTTTATCCAAGTAATATTCAAGACCTAAGCATTATTCAGTAGTAGTATTCAAGTAAAAAAATACCGCAGTCAAAATAATGACTGCGGTATTTTAGTATCAATAGTATTAGCATTTCTGCTATTCATTGAGAAATTATAGGTCGTTCCAACGTTGGATTGCTTCTTTGATGACTTCTTTAGCTTCTGCTACGTCACCCCAAGATTCAACAACAGTGCTACCTGGCTTTTTAAGGTCTTTGTAGTGGCTGAAGTGGTATTCTAGCTGGTTGATTAGCTGTTTTGGCAGATCGTCTAAGCTGTTGTAAGCGTTACCTGTGTCACGGTCATCAGCTGGTACAACAACAATTTTGTCATCGACTTCGCCATCATCAACGAACTTCATGACACCGATAACTTTGGCTTTTAGGAAGATGCCTGTTGGTAAAGGCTGTTCAGTTAACAATAAAACGTCAAGCTCATCGCCATCTTCGTCTAGTGTTTGAGGGATAAAGCCGTAGTTGCAAGGTTTAGCAAAGATTTGAGGGTCAATACGATCAAGCTCAAATACAGCTAGGTCGCGATTCCATTCAATCTTGTGGCTGCTACCAGTAGGGATTTCTACTACTGCGTTGATAATGCCGCCGTCTACGTCACCTGCGTCTAAAATTTTGTTGAAATCTGCCATGAAGGGCTCCGTTTTTTTTGTTTAGAATACTTAAGTATAAGGAAGAGATAAAGGTTTGGGCTACGACTCTGCAAGATTATTACAGCGCCCAGTATTTGCCGCCTGCGATTATAACAGAAAACCAGTTTAAAAGACGGGAGCTATACTGCCAGTTTGTACCGTTTGCGATTATAACAAGCAATGTGTGTCATAACAAACCTCTTACTTTGCATTTTATGCTAGTCGCACAAGTAACCAGTTTCGTGCATGCTTTTAAATATGCTTAGGTCTAAATGCACAAAACATTATGCTCAAAAAGACTCAACGATTTTCTTTTATCTCTATGTCTCGTAGTTCAATCCTTCCTGCATGACGGTCTGCTATGTTATCGAGTAGCTTTTGTATTACTTGCTCGTAGGATAAAAAATTTTTTCCTTGTGGGTTTATGTGTGTGCTTGACTGTTGTTGCTGTGAATTGCTTTGCTCGGTGTTGGCTTGCATAGCCACAAAGTCTGAAAGTCTCAACATTTGCATGCCGGCGTAGCCACAAGGATTGATAGCATTAAATGCGGACAAGTCACAATTTAGATTGATGGCGATGCCATGGTAGCTAAAACCCTGTTTGATTTTAAAGCCCAGTGACGCCATTTTGCCGAGCATAATCGTATCATCAGTGTCTGTATCTTTAATAGAGGATTTGCTATCGTTCAAAGTTTTAGGTGTGTTGGCATAGAGATAAACGCCGGGTGCATCACGGCGAGCATGAGCACTGATTCCTGCAGTGTTTGATAAGGCATGGCTTTGTAAACAGTCATTGGTCACGTCTTCGATGGCTTGCTCAGCATGGGACACCAATGTCCGTACACTCCAACCCAAGCTGTGTAAGTCAAACAGCCAATACAAGACCACTTGTCCGTGTCCGTGCCATGTTACTTGACCACCTCTGTCTGTCTTAATGATAGGGGTGTCCGTGTGGCGCAATATGTGTTCTTCTTTGCCAGCCTGTCCTAAGGTATAGACGTCATTATGATCGACGATCCAAAGCTCATCAGCGGTGCGTATGCTTTGTTCTTTTTTTAAGGCGATACGTTCCAGTGTGCGTGCCAGCATCGCATCGAGAGTAGGGACGTAGTCGGCTGCTGATAAAGATCTGCTGACTAGCATATCGCTGATAGGTTGTGTGGCGTTTGGCATGAGAGTGTTCATCTTAATGTTGATTGATCTACAGTTGTTTATCGCTGGTGTGGTGTGCCTTTGGTCAAAGCAGTATCGATGACTGTGATGAGGAAATGCTGTTTTGAAGCGAGAGGACTATATCATTTTAGTCAACGAATAGTATAGTAATGAAAAAAGGCAATTAGGGCGTGCCCTCAATTTAATCGATAGTCATCTAAATGGGTTAAAAATGGCTAAATGTTGCCAAACGGTGTCAAATAGCTGACTAATATCTCGATATTATCTGCGCTATTTTCCTTGTTTGACTGCCATTTATCTCATTTTTATTACCATTTTCAAAATGAGGACACGCCCTGATGAAAGTAATGGAACTTGATGTCACCGCTGTATAAGGCGTAGCATCTGCATCAAAATCTTTGGATTTTACAAAACGCCCTAGTCAGATGAATATGCTGTTCATTGAACCATGGATGCGCTACATTGAAATCCAAGCAGCGACACCTCATAAAGGCTTTATAGTTAGTAATGATTGGCTAGTAGTGGTTAGCACAAAATAGCTGGCCAGTAACCAGATTTTTTGATCCAAGTGATAGCTGGCCAAACATGGCTCACTGATATCATGGGAGTGTAAAACCTTTCAAAATATAAGACCTTTCACTGAAGAATAATAAAATGATTCCAGTATGGATCCTGTTCTACAACAAGGAAAGTCAATGACAGATAGTATTCAAAGCAGCAATGACGAAGTGCACAACCCATCACTAAGTATTGCGCACTCTGTGGCAGAAATGCAAGCGCAGTTTGAGCACTTGCATGCTCTCAGCCGATCGCAGCCCATAAATGATTGGGCAACGCGAGAGATTCAGCTCGATCACCTCGAAATCATGCTGAGTGATAATCAAGACATTTTTGCAAACGCAATCAGTGCAGACTTTGGTTATCGTAGCGAATCAGAAACCCAGTTTGCTGAATTATTTCCTAGCTTCACTGGTATCAGTCATGCCAAAAAGCACGGAAAAAAATGGATGAAGGCACAGCGTGCGCCTATTTCCGCATTATACATGCCCGCCCACAATGAAATACTACCACAGCCACTAGGTGTGGTCGGTATTATGGTGCCTTGGAATTATCCACTGTTTTTGGCAATAGGACCTATGATTGATGCGCTCACTGCGGGTAATAGGGTGATGATTAAAATGAGTGAGGCAGCACCACGATTTGCTCAGATGTTTGCCGACGCTATAGCCCATTATTTCTCACCAGATATGGTTTGTGTGGTGGTAGGTGAGGTTGACATGGCCGTTGCGTTTAGTGAGCTTCCGTTTGACCACTTGCTCTACACAGGATCTACTGCTGTTGGGAAAAAAATCATGGCTGCTGCAGCGCCTAATTTAACCCCCGTTACGCTGGAATTAGGTGGTAAGTCACCAGTAATCGTTTTGAATGAGGCCAATTTAGAGTCCGTGGTCAATCGTGTGATGATGGGTAAAACCTTAAACGCCGGTCAAACCTGTATCGCACCTGATTATGTATTACTTCAGCGGCAACACCATAAAGAATTCATCCATTTAGCGAAAGAATGGATGGCAAAGCATTATCCCAATATCGAAAACAACCCTGATTATTCACGTATCATCAACGGTGAGCAGTTCACACGTGTACAAGGCTATCTATCTGGCATACAAAAAGCCGATATCCACGCACTTACTGATGTGGAAGTAGACATAGAAACACGACTGATGCCACCAATGATTGTGACTGAGCCAGCGGATGATAGTGAAGTAATGCAAAATGAACTATTTGCGCCGATTTTGCCATTGGTTCATTACGATACGATTGATGATGCGGTTCAGTTTGTTAATTCACGTCCACGACCATTAGCGTTATACGTCTTTGGCGAACGCTATAATGATATTGAAAAGGTCAGAAATGATACTGTCTCTGGTGGTCTATGTATCAACGAAGTCATTATGCATGCGGCGCAGCACGATCTGCCATTTGGTGGCGTTGGCGACTCAGGCACAGGAGCATATCATGGCAAAGCTGGCTTTGAGCGTTTGAGTCATATGAAGCCGGTCTTTGTCCAAACAAAAATCAATGGCATGAACTTACTGTTACCACCATATGGCGGTCTGTTTAAAAAAGCCATGGCATTGTTTTTGAAGTAAATAGGCTGGTAGGCTGTTTGGATAAATATGAAGCAAAAGCATCTACTTAAGTAGGTGCTTTTTTGTGAAAAATATAGATTAGTCGATAAGGTTTCATCGCTATTCTTAATGCTGCTGGCAAAATAATGATGATGAACAGCCAAACAATAAGCATTTGTTATCAATCTGATAAGTCGATACACTTTATCATAAGCCTAAAAAGCAGTACCGTATTAGCGGATTAATGCCGTAGCAACTATCAATAGGATGACCTATGCGCCAGTGGATTGCGTTAAGTTTACTCTGTACGATCTCGCTGTTATTGCCCATATCGGCGTCAGCAGCTTGTGAATCACCGATTAAGTTTGGCGCATTGACATGGGAGAGTGGCCAGTTCACATCAGGAGTGCTCAAATATATAGCTGAAGAGGGTTATGGCTGCACAGTGGAAGAAGTGCCAGGAGCAGGGCCTGCGCTTGATACTGCGTTGTCACAGAATGATATCCAAGTCATTGGTGAACAGTGGGTTGGTCGCTCACCAATCATGGAGCAAGCCATTGAGCAGAATAAGGTAGCAGTTATTGGTGATACGCTTAAGGGCGGTGCAACTCAAGGTTGGTATGTCCCTGACTATGTATTAGAAGAAAATCCAGGTCTACGCAGCTATCAAGATTTGCCTAAATATGCTGAGCTGTTTAAAGATCCTGAAGATCCTAGTAAATCACGTTTTATGAACTGCCCTTCTGGTTGGACGTGTGAAATATTCAATACGCGTTTACTCAAACATACAGGTTTGGACAGTACTTTTAACATTTTACCGCAGAAATCCCCTACCTCTAAGGTAGTGGGATGAATG
>NZ_JAKDUI010000159.1 GCF_030457785.1 Psychrobacter sp.
AGGTTTTGATCCTGACATCCGTTGGTTCGAGTCCAGCTACCCCTGCCATTTTTTAGTTTGGATTGCTTTTTTATAGCAATTGACAACACCTTCCTGTTTTCGGTATAGTTCGCAATGAACACCGTTAGGAAACTGTCGTTTTATACGGCTTAATAGGTAACATCGCAGACTAATTTTTTATTAGCACACGGCGACTGTACAACCTAGATATTACAGGGGTATAGCCAAGTTGGTAAGGCATCAGGTTTTGATCCTGACATCCGTTGGTTCGAGTCCAGCTACCCCTGCCATTTTTTACTGTTAAAGTAGTATTCAACTATTTTCAGCACTCTTTTCTATATTTGGGCAGTTAGACACTGCTTAGCGGTCGCTGCTTGAGTCAATCAATAGGACTTCAGTCATGCCTTATTTGGCAGTTTTTACGGGTAACGCCCATCCTGAATTAGCGAAAACCGTCGCCGACCATCTACACATCCCTCTTGGTAAAGCTGACATCACGCGTTTTTCTGATGGCGAAATTGCCGTAGAAATCAAAGAACACGTGCGTGGTAAAGACGTGTTTATCATGCAGCCTACTTGTGCACCGACCAATGACAACTTGATGGAAATCATGATGATGGCTGACGCCTTGCGTCGCTCTAGTGCTGGTCGTATTACTGCTGTCATGCCCTACTTTGGCTATGCCCGTCAAGACCGTCGTCCGCGCTCAGCCCGTGTTCCTATCTCAGCCAAAGTCGTCGCTGACATGCTCAACATCGTTAGCATCGATCGTGTAATGACCGTTGATTTGCATTCAGATCAAATTCAGGGGTTCTTCGATATTCCTGTTGATAATATCTATGGTACGCCCGTACTATTGAATGATCTGAAGAAACAAGATTATGACAATCTTATGGTCGTCTCGCCTGATGTCGGCGGTGTCGTTCGTGCACGCGCGATGGCCAAGCAGTTAGGTGATACCGACATGGCTATCATCGACAAACGCCGTGCTCGTGCCAATGAATCACAAGTCATGCACATCATCGGTGATGTTCGAGACCGTGACTGCGTTATCGTTGACGATATGGCTGACACTGCAGGGACATTATGCAAAGCCGCCGAAGCCCTGAAAGCAAACGGCGCTCGTCGTGTCCTAGCTTATGTTACCCACCCTGTACTGTCAGGTAATGCGCTGAAAAACATTAGCGAATCTACACTTGATGAACTGGTGGTGACCGATACTATCCCGTTATCGCCTGCCGCTCAGGCCTGTGGCAAGATTCGCCAAGTAAGCATCGCACCGATGCTGGCTGAAAGTTTACGCCGCATTAACAATGAAGAATCTATCAGTGCTATGTTTGATGCCTAACTGGCTCGATGTCTAACTAATAGCGTTGAGCATACTCAAAGTGTGCTGCTAACAACCGAAAAGCAGCGTCAAGTTTGATGACTTGACGCTGCTTTTTTTGCATCAGATTTCCCGTAGGTCTTTATTATTGTTACGAAACCACGTATAATGCGCGCCTGTGCTGACCGTTTGTTTTATTTCTGATGGTTGGCATTCTCAAAAGTGCTGATCATACTTAAACCTAAGGTTTTCTTGATCGTTGATATCATAGATACCATTACGGATAAGTACATGGCTACGATGATTGGTTGCGAGCTTTATCAACAACCAACTTTAGCTATCATCACGTATTAGTGGATTGGTCGCAAATCCACTTCTTTATGACCAGACACTTCATTTATTTTTTTATAGGATTATATCCATGAGTACTAATCATTTTGAACTAAGTGCAGTCAATCGTTCTGCTGAACAACAAGGTAAAGGTGCGAGCCGCCGCCTACGTAAGCAGAAACTAGTTCCTGCTATCATCTATGGTGGTAACGAAGAACCAACTTCTATCTCTATCAAGATCAACGAGCTAGTAAAATCACTTGAATTCGAAGCGTTCTTTTCACATGTTTTGACGTTGAACGTTGAAGGTGAAGAGCATCAAGTGGTAATCAAAGATCTGCAACGCCATCCAGCTAAAGGCTTCCCAATGCATGCTGACTTCCAGCGTATTGTGAAAGGTCAGAAGATCCATATGAACGTCCCTGTGCATTTCAGTGGTCGTGAAAATGCGCCTGGTACTGCTGCTGGTGGTGTTCTATCTACTCTAGTATCTGACATCGAAATCATCTGTATCCCATCATTGATACCTGAGTATCTAGATGTAGACGTATCAAGCATGGAAATTGGCGATCTGTTCCGCTTATCAGACATCGATCTTCCTGAAGGTGTTGTCATCTATGAACTTGAGCTAGAAGACGGTCACGACCGTACTATCGTCAACATGCAGCCACCAACGGTTGAAGAAGTAGACGACGAAGACGCTGAAGAAGTTGATGCAGCTGACGTGCCTGCTACTGAGCAAAATGCAGACGCTGAAAGTAAAGACGACGAGTAATAGAAAACATTAGGTGACGAACTTGTTGCCGTACCTAGCAATAGGTTCGTCAGTCAAAAAAACAGCAGGTGATGAATATCTCCTGCTGTTTTTTTAAGTAAGGTTTGAAAATACGACCTACGATCAATGCTATTTATGGCGTATTGGACATTTTTAACAATCAGCCATGTTTATTCGCGAATGTTCAACACGCCATAATACCTAAGCAGCTCTACAAACGCTCTTATTTCATTTATTAAAAACTTAAGCAAGGTGTAATGATGGCCATAAAGCTTATTGTCGGTCTTGGTAATCCTGGTCAGCAGTATATGTTTACGCGCCATAACGCAGGGTTTTGGTTTGTCTATCATTTGGCTCAGCAATTCAATATCACGCTCTCTCATGATAAAAAATTCCATGGTATAACAGGCCGCGGACAAATTCATGGCCACGATGTGCGCCTATTGATGCCATCGACCTTTATGAATAAATCCGGTCAGTCGGTAGTGCCGATGGTAAACTTTTACGGTATCGATAATGATGAATTGTTGATTGCCCATGACGAGCTCGATATCCCAGCTGGCAGTATCAAACTTAAGACATCTGGTGGGCATGGCGGTCATAATGGTCTACGCGATATTACCCCGCATATTGGCAATGATTTTCATCGTCTGCGCGTGGGTATCGGTCACCCTGGTCATAAGTCTAAAGTCAGCGGACACGTACTCTCTAAGGCATCACCAGATGAGCAAGCGGCCATCGACAGCGCATTGAGTGCCGCTTTTGAAGCCTTGCCATTACTATTAAGTGGTAACGTTGAAAAAGCTCGTTCGCAAATCAACGGTTTTAAACTGCCTGAATAATATGATACACCATATTTCTCAGGCTTTTATTTTAGCAATTAGATCCCCATTTAGTTTATGGTTTCATTAATTAACATCAGTTACGCTAAGGAAGCAACTCATGCTACTTAATATGCTTAAATGCAAGTTACACCGTGCCCGTGTCACGCATGCCGAACTTCATTATGAAGGTTCATGTGGTATCGATGGTGATTTATTAGACCTGGCTGGTCTACGTGAAAACGAATCTATCGATATCTACAACGTAAATAATGGCAAGCGCTTCCGCACTTATGCGATACGCGCTGAAGCTGGTTCTGGTATTATTTCGTTAAACGGTGCCGCTGCTCATATGGCCGACTTGGGTGATATTGTCATCATCTGCGCCTATGCGCATTTTGAAGAAGCCGAAGCCGATACTTATAAGCCAAAACTAGTCTATTGTAACGAAGACAACACTGTTAAAGACACTGCCAATATCATTCCAGTGCAAGTGGCTTAACGGCTTTCTGTCACTAAGACTCAGACATGTCAGGCACGATTTTACTGATATGGCGCTGACGTAAGATACTGCTTTTATAAGCTGTCGGACATTGACGTCGAAATATTCATAAGAGTATCGTAAAAAAGCTGAACCTGATTCAGCTTTTTTACGTTTATTCATACATTTATCAGATTATTCCCAAAACTAGATTAGCAAGAAGAGTGAGTCAGGTGCATAAGCGACTGAGCCACTAATCAAGCAAAGTTGTTATGATCGCTCTTCAAGTTTTTGGGTTTGGTATAAACAAGGAATTTAGTAATGTGGTTGGCAGTTATTGCAGTATTGATCGGTTTAGCTATTTTAGTCTGGAGCGCAGATGTTTTTATTGACGGAGCAACTGCGCTAGCCCAAAAGCTAAACGTCCCAAGCTTTCTGATCGGTGTCGTTATCTTAGGACTCGGCACCTCCGCTCCTGAAATGGTAGTCTCTGTATTAGCAGCATTGGAAGGAAGTCCTGAGCTCGCGCTAGGTAATGCCTACGGCTCTAACATCATCAACATCGCGCTTGTACTGGGTGCAACAGTACTGATAAGCCCTGTTATCATTCATAAAAGCGTCTTGAAACGCGACATGCCTCTCCTGCTTCTGATTACCGTTTTAGCCGCTTGGCAGCTGCGTGACGGCGTACTGGATCTGCCTGACGGACTGGTATTATTAGTGATGCTGGTGCTAGTGCTCGGCTTCCAAATCGTGATGAGCCTACGTGAAGCAAAGTCGGATAAGGCGAGCAGTATTGGTGACGGTGATTTGGCAGAATCAGACGATATCGAGCCTAGTATGATGCGCGGCTTGGGTGCTTTGCTTATCGGATTATTATTATTGGTAGCTAGCTCGCGTGCCATCGTTTGGGGCGCAGTTGAATTGGCGACGTTTTGGGGACTAAGCCAGTTGGTCATTGGTTTGACCATTGTTGCGGTCGGTACGTCGTTGCCTGAGCTAGTCTCGAGCTTATCGGCAGCGCGTAAAGGCGAACACGACATGGCCTTAGGCAATATTATTGGCTCTAATATCTTCAATACCTTAGGCGTCGTTGGTCTAGCTGCCGTGATCGCACCAATCACGCCGAACCCGATTGTATTTTCGCGAGATGTGATGGCGATGAGCTTTATCACCTTACTGCTCGCTGCACTCTGTTTCGTGGCCTTCAAGAGCAAACGTACATTTGGTCGATCGTCTGGTACGGTGCTTTTATTGGTCTTTATCGGGTATACCGCATGGCTGATACAAACGGTCAATGTCTAGCTCTTAAGTGAAACGCCCTATTTGGTCCCAGTACAGAATATTTAAGATATTTAAGTCCGCCAAGCATAAAGCTTAGGCGGACTTAATCGTTACAATTGATTTTTTTGGAAGGGTATTATTTATTATTCTTACGGTTTTTAAAGCCACGCCACAACCCTTCATGTGCCACCTTGGGCATTTTCAGAGTGATGGTGTTTGAAACGATATCTTGCACGGCAAGTCCACGAGGATTAAACAAGCAAAATACATAATTAAATATCAAGCCTAAAAAAGCACTGGCTAGCAAGACAGCTCGTGAACCACCAATCAAACTGCCGATAACGCCAAAAATCAATGGCATCAAACAAGCCGCCAAAATACGTTTGAACGACTGTCCCCACGTCAGCAGATGTCCAGAATTATTCACTGTCTTTAAACGCCATGTCTGCATCCCTAATGTCTGCCCACCACGGCGCCAAAACAATCCATAGAACGCAACCAGCGTCAGTACAAAAGACGGTGTCATGACGGCGTTCTGATACCATGTCGGCAATGACTGTGCTTGTGATGAGTCCACACCTGCATCCATGGTCATCAACGTACCAATCACCGTCAGTACCGTTCCTACCAAAAATAACAAAGCCAATACCAACATACCATCGTAAAGAATCGCCACGACACGCGTCGTCGGCTTAGCAATGGTAGGCTCTTCGTTAGGTTCTTGCCGCGCAGAACTACCTGATTGAGTCTTTGATTGAGTCGTTGATTGAGTAGCGGCTTTTGCTGGGCGTTTAGACATTTTTTTTGACATGGTACAAGCTCATAGCAAGCAGTGAATAGTAGCTCCATTGTACCGTAATTCACAAGTTTATCGTACACCTATACCGCGCCTGAACAGCATGCAGACTGAGAAAATCGACACGTCATTAATCAACTGCAGAGCATTCAAAATACAGCAGTTGCAATCAAGCACTTGAGAGTTTAAGTATTTATTCGAAGTGTTTAAAGATCACATGATTTGATCAGATATGAGACAGAGAATTTGTCATTACAAAAAGAGCAGACATAAAAAAATCGCCAAAATGTCATAAGACAGGCGATTGATTTAATGTTAGCTTAGTTAATAATACTTAAGCTGTTATGCAAATGGTACGCCTGGAGAGATTCGAACTCCCGACCCCTTAGTTCGTAGCCAAGTGCTCTATCCAACTGAGCTACAGGCGCGTGTTTTGCACATCATTTACTGCGTTGTTAGATAACAATTACAGCAAATTAGGTTGGTCATTATATAGATAATATCGCCTGTGTCAACATTTTTATTAGCTAAATTTAAAATAAATTTTAAATT
>NZ_JAKDUI010000160.1 GCF_030457785.1 Psychrobacter sp.
GTGATAGTAACAAACATTTTTATAACAATTGTTTATATCGTCGTAATCTTTACTGATTTATTTGCAGCAATACGAACTTGAAAATGATAGACTAAATATTATAAGCATTGAAGCTTATTAAATATTCAGGTTTTTCAAGGTTATTTAATACCACAAAAAAACTTTAAGACGCTTGTCAGGAAGACGAGATAGTAACAAAACAGCGGAATGTACTCCCTCTCCTATCTTCCTAAAATACTTCCTGTTTAAAGCGCTCTTCAATCGATTGATTTTACGCACGTTGATGGTTCTTTGTAATCTAGCAGTAAAGTTATCTAAGCATATAAATGCTCTGTAAATAGTTTAAATAAGCTTAGATAAACAATAATATTTTAGGTAAGACAAAAGGAGTTGTCCTATGGATAAACACAACGATTCATCTGGGTATTGGCGCGCCAATATCCGTCTCATCTTAGGTAGCCTAGTCATTTGGGCCCTATGTTCTTATGGTTTTGCTATCCTCCTACGCCCTGTCCTAGCAGGTATTAAAATAGGTGGTACCGACTTGGGCTTTTGGTTCGCTCAACAGGGTTCCATTGGTATTTTTATCGTCTTAATTTTCTTCTACGCTTGGCGGATGAATAATTTGGACAAACAATACGGCGTAGACGAGGAATAACCCATGAGTCAATATCTAATTAATATTATATTTGTAGGTCTGTCCTTCGCTCTTTACTTTGGTATTGCGATTTGGGCCCGTGCAGGAACGACCAGTGAGTTTTACGTGGCGGGTGGCGGTGTTCACCCTGTCGTAAACGGTATGGCAACAGCCGCTGACTGGATGAGTGCTGCATCATTTATTTCTATGGCAGGTCTGATTGCTGCTGGTGGTTATGGTGCATCCACATATTTAATGGGTTGGACAGGTGGTTATGTACTGCTTGCCATGCTATTAGCACCTTATTTACGTAAGTTTGGTAAGTTCACTGTGCCAGACTTCATTGCCGATCGTTTCTATTCAAAAACTGCTGCCATGATTGCAGTTCTTTGTTTGATCGTCGCTTCAACCACTTATGTTATCGGTCAGATGACAGGTGCTGGTGTAGCGTTCTCACGCTTCTTAGAAGTTGAAAATGATACTGGCCTTATCATTGCTGCTGTGGTTGTATTTTTCTATGCGGTATTGGGCGGTATGAAAGGCATTACCTATACTCAGGTGGCTCAGTATGTCGTTCTTATGATTGCTTATACTATTCCAGCCGTTTTCATCTCGCTTGAGCTAACTGGTAACCCCATCCCAGGACTGGGTTTATTTTCTAATCATGTAGAATCAGGCGTTCCTGTTCTTACTAAACTTGATCAAGTTGTGACTGACCTCGGCTTTACTGCTTATACCGCTGATGTACCTAATAAGCTTAATATGGTGTTATTCACTTTATCACTTATGATCGGTACAGCAGGTTTGCCACACGTTATTATTCGCTTCTTCACGGTTCCTAAGGTAGCTGATGCTCGTTGGACAGCTGGTTGGACGCTAGTATTTATTTCATTACTATACTTCACAGCCCCTGCAGTTGGTGCAATGGCACGTTTAAACTTGGTAGATACTATCTATCCACAAGGAGTTGCAGAAGCACCTTTAGAATACGATCAACGTCCAGATTGGATGAGAACGTGGGAAGACACTGGTCTCATTAAGTATAACGATCTAAATAATGATGGTCGTATTCAGATGTATAACGATAGTGGGCTTGGTGCAGCTGAGCTTGCCTTGACCAATGCACAAACTGAAGGTGGTGATGTAGGTGCTGCGACAACGGCTGTTGCAACAGCTCAAGCAGTACATGATGCAGAGCTTGACGGACGTTTCGCAGACGCTGGTTGGGCTGGTAACGAGCTTGATGTTAATAACGACATTCTAGTATTGGCCAACCCAGAAATCGCGCAGTTACCACCTTGGGTTATCGGTCTTATCGCCGCTGGTGGTTTGGCAGCAGCATTGTCAACAGCAGCAGGACTATTGCTTGCTATCTCATCTGCTATTAGTCATGATTTGATTAAACGAAATCTTAATCCGAACATTACCGATAAAGGTGAATTGCAAGTTGCTCGTATCTCTATGGGTGTGGCGATTGTTATCGCAACGTGGCTTGGCTTGAACCCACCAGGGTTTGCGGCACAGGTAGTTGCTTTAGCCTTTGGTATTGCTGGCGCTTCATTGTTCCCAGCACTAATGATGGGTATTTTCTCTAAGCGTATTAACAACCTTGGTGCCATCTGCGGTATGTTATCTGGCTTACTGATTACTCTGGTTTACATCTTTGTATTCAAAGGCTGGTTCTTCATCAGTGGTACTGCAAACTTCCCTGATACAGCAGAATACTGGTTGTTCGGTATCTCGCCATTATCATTTGGTGCAGTTGGTGCATTGATCAACTTTGCAGTAGCCTTCATCGTGTCTTACTCGACCAAGGCGCCACCTCTACACATTCAAGAGTTGGTTGAAAGCGTACGCTCTCCGCGCGGCGCTGGCGGTGCAGTCGACCACTAAACTGACGAATGATGATACATATTCTGTTAATATACATCACTCACAAGCAGTCACTGCTTGTGAGTGATTTTTTTATCTCACCATTATCAAACGATTTTTAGGTTTTTCTGTATCAAACATACCTGACCAAAGGTGCCTGATTAAAAATCACCTAACACATTAAGGAACTTTTTATGCTTTTTGAGTTTATCGCCACCATTGCTGCTGCATTCGGAATGGCTGGGATAGCACTAATCATAACTCACCTCTGCAAACTGTCTGGCAAACGCGCACCGAAATGGCTGGTTCCGCTATTTGCCGCAGTTGGTATTTTTGCTTTTCAGATACATCAAGAGTACAACTGGTATGGTCAACAGGTAAACAAGTTGCCCGAAGGCGTAGAAGTAGTGAAAACTGCAGAAAGTACAGCATGGTTTCGCCCATGGTCCTATATCAAACCACAAGTACTGCGCTTCATAGCAGCAGATACTGGCAACACCATCGTACAGGTCGATAACCCAGATATTTACTTGATCAATCTTTATTTATTCGAAAGACGTAGAAGCGCTCAAAAGGTACCACAAGTCATAGACTGCGCCGCTCCTGCACGCGCCGATTATGTGATACCCACCGAAGACAACACCCTGCCGATTAAAGAACACGTAGAGCAGACAACGGCGTGGCGCACACTAGCAAAAGACGATCCATTATATATTAATGTTTGCACTGACCTGAGTTAACCCTTCTGTAAATAAGAACGCAGTTAGCACACGATTTGAATGAATTTAGATAGTAAAATGCGATTGAGCAAATAAGTGGCACTTGGACCGTTAATAACTGGAGCGTTAATAGCGAGAAGCGCTCACCTCGTAGGTATGCTTGGAGTTAGCACCTAACAACAATCCGGCGCACAAGCCACCAAAGTGCGCCGCAAATGAAATGCCTTGCTGAGGCATCAACCCCTGCTTGATAGTCAACCAATAACCAGTCCCCATCACGATACAAGCAAGTAAGTAGCCCCAACGCCGAGCAAAGACAGCGCCGCCTATCATATAACCAAGCATGGCAAAACATAACCCTGACGCACCTATATGAATAGATGATGGCGAGCCAATAACCCAAGTAACCAGTCCCGATGCAATCACCAGTTTAATAACGGTACGATAGGCATTTTTTTCAAACAGTCCAAATAAAAATAAAATCTGCAATAACGTCACTGTATTACCAAGCAGATGAGGAAAATTACCATGCATCGTCCACGAGGCAAGCACCCCTATCATGCTGCCCACATCTAGAGCGCGTGGCACGATACCGAATATATTCCACAACCCAAACAGGGAAAATTCATTCAGAAAATACATACCCCACATCGGTATAAATATAAAAGCGTATAAGCCAACGACCTGCTTAATACGTGCCACTATCAAGGTGATTAGCTGCTGCCAATTCATATCGTTATATATCCTTTCAACCTTTCTAAATTAAACCCTCTACTGCTCTATCGGCTTGAACAATAAAGTGGCTTCCTCATCAGCGGCCAGATGACTATCACTATGTAACAATGATGTAGAGTGATAAGGCACTAAAGCAGTCGGCATAAAACGACGGGCCGCGTCAATATGCTTGATAGAATCATCAAAAAAGATATGCGGTGCAAATGTCCTTAGCACTGCTGTTTTTTCCAAACCACCCAAGAAAAACGCCATGTCGACGTCCACACCCCACTCCCGTAGCGTTTTAATCGCACGCAGGTCGGCAGGGGCATTACGAGCGGTCACCAAAGCTATCTTAATCGGAGAGTAACTAAGACCTGCAGGCAAACGCTCCTGTAAGTTGGATAGCTTAATCAATAGCTCTGCATAAGGCCCTTTTTCAATCGGTAAATCACGCATTTTCGCTTCATGGTCATGAAATGCGCGTAGCCCTTTCTGTTTATAAAGCAACTCACCTGAGTCATCAAAGAGCACCGCGTCACCATCAAAAGCAATACGAAGCTGCTGAGTATCCAACTCATAAGTATTAACAGGAGTCGCATCGAGTATCGCACAAGCACAAATATTGGCATCCGTAACTTGCTGTGCGTCTTCACGGTTGGTGGTCAAAAACAAATCGACATTAAAGTCTTCAATGTAGGGGGCAACAGAACTTCCTGAAATAAACGCTGAGCGTGAGATATTGAGGTCATGTTCCAAGATTGCGTTGAGCACTTGGATACCTGTATCTGGGCTACTTTTGGAGACGATGACGACCTCCACCAATGGTGTTTCAAGCTCAACGTTTTGTATGTCATCACGGCAATATTGATTGAGATTTAATAACGCCTTAATCAAAGGATAACCTGCCCCGATATTTAAAGGATTATTTTCACGCTCAATCATATAGCCCCGGAACTCTTTTATCGCACTTTCAGGTCGTTGGACTAACAACTGCGATAGATAGTTCTCAGATTCGGTTAAATCAAAAAGTGCCGTTGCCGAGATCGCAACGATTAGTGTATCCGTAAAATCGACTGCCATAATAAGAGGTCTCAGCTTATAAATTTAAATGTGATTGTATCAGTTGATTTATCTAAAAAGCACAGGTTGCGCCGATAAGCTATTTGATATCCATGCGTCTCTGCAACGTTTGAGGTAAGCTTAGCCGCATGGTTCTGCGTAAAAAATGAACACTACAGCATCAATTATTGTAGCAAGTAAAATCTATCAGGTAAGTAATGCTTTTATTACCGCTTTTGAAACCAATGCGCCAGTTTTTCTCGCACATAAAAAAACCATATTGCTATAAAACAATATGGTCTTATCCATTAATTCTCAATGACGAAAACAGATGCACTCAAAGACTGCAACGTCGAGATCACACCTATCTAAGATAATAACACTAGCGAAATGGCTGGGAATGCCACCAATATCACTAAGCGTAGTACATCTGAGACAATGAAAGGCGATACCCCGCGAAACATGTCTGACAGCTTAATATGTGGTGCCATCGCCTTAATCACAAAGATATTCATCCCCATCGGTGGCGTAATCAAGCCAAGCTCTACCGTCAGTACGGCGACAATACCAAACCAAACTGGATCAAACCCTAATGCCACGATAATTGGAAACACTACTGGAATAGTAATTACCAGCATCGCCAAGGCATCCATAAATAGCCCGAGCAAAAAATACATAACCAAGATACAGAGCAGTATCACCATCGGGCTCACGTCTAGCGTTCCAATCCAACTTGCTAACGTATAAGACAGACGCGAAACAGAAATAAAGTAACCCAAAGCCTCCGCACCCAGTAGCATAAAGAACACCACTGCTGATAAAGCGAGCGTTTCAATCAGTGACTGCTTAAGCCCTTTGATACGCATACCTTTGACAAAAGCGTAAGCCCAAGAGACAAATGCACCGACCGCGGCACCTTCAGTTGGTGTAAATAACCCAAAGAAAATACCAGCGATAATCACAATAAAAATGAAGGTAAATGGGATCAGTCCTGTCAACGCCAGAAATTTATCTTTCCAAGACGTTGGCTCACCACGTTTGGCTAAATGTGGCTTCCAACGTACCATAATCATGACAGTAAGCGAATACATTAGCATGCCCAGCATACCTGGTAAAAATCCGGCAATAAACATATCACCGACAGACTGCTGTGTTAAAACTGCATAAACCAGCAAGGCAATACTAGGTGGAATCATAATTCCTAACGGGTGGTGTGTCAGAAAGTATGCTGGAGTAATAAAAGAAGGGTGACAGCCGAAGC
>NZ_JAKDUI010000161.1 GCF_030457785.1 Psychrobacter sp.
AGTAAAATGTCAGAATCTACCTTGAATTTATCAAATCCAGATTTGTTAAAACAACAGTGTTTAGTCAAAGATGGCTGGCATACTGCGAGCAGTGGTGAGACTTTAGAGGTAAGAAATCCCTTTAATGGTGAGCTCATTGGTACAGTACCAAGTTTGACGACAGACGATGTCAACGATGCAGTTGCTGCTTCTCACAAGGCCCAGATTGCTTGGGCTGAAAAAACTGCACAGGAGCGTGCTGACTTACTACTAAAATGGGCAGAACTGATCGATGCCAACAAAGAAGATCTGGCTATTATCATGACTGCTGAACAAGGTAAACCATTGAGCGAAGCGCGTGGTGAAATTGATTATGCCAACAGCTTTATTCGTTGGTTTAGCGAGGAGGGTAAGCGCGTCTATGGTGATGTGATACCGGCCAATAAATCACAATTGCGTCACGTTATTCTAAAACAGCCAGTGGGCGTTTGCGCCGCTATCACGCCTTGGAACTTTCCGTCAGCGATGATTACACGTAAAGCAGCGCCCGCTCTAGCAGCAGGTTGTACGATGATCATCAAGCCTGCAACCGCAACACCTTTTTCTGCATTAGCACTCGGTGTATTAGCTGAGCAAGCGGGAATTCCAGCAGGCGTTATCCAAGTTGTCACGGGCAAGTCATCGACCATCGGCGATATTTTGACTGGCGATGCGCGGATTAAAAAATTATCGTTTACCGGCTCTACTGCAGTGGGTCGTACATTGATGGCCCAATGTGCTCCAACCATCAAAAAGCTGTCACTAGAGCTGGGCGGTAATGCACCATTCATCGTCTTTGATGACGCTGACCTTGAAAAGGCTGCTGCTGGATTAATCGCTTCTAAATATCGTAATGCTGGCCAAACCTGTGTCTGTGCTAACCGTATTTATGTACAAGACAGTATCAAAGACAAATTTTTGGATGTGTTTGTCAAAAAAGTCGCTGAATTAAAGGTTGGCAATGGCATGAAGGAGGGTGTTGATATAGGGCCTTTGATTGATGAAAAAGCCCTAGAAAAGGTGCAAGGATTGCTCAAAGATGCTTTAGACAAAGGGGCAACGCTCGTTACTGGTGGTAGTAGTAACGACGCTTCAGAACTGACTTACAATCCAACGGTTATTACAGATATCAGCTCCGAAATGGATATCGCTTCTGAAGAGATATTTGGACCTATCGCTAGCATCTTTACCTTTACAGAGGAAGAAGAGGTCATTCGTCGGGCCAATGATACTATTTATGGTTTGGCGGCTTACTTCTATAGTGGTGACTATGCACGATCATGGCGTGTCAGTGAAGGGCTCGAGTACGGTATTATCGGTCACAATACGGGTCTGATATCTTCTGAAGTTGCACCTTTTGGTGGTGTTAAGCAGTCTGGTTTTGGTCGTGAGGGTTCAAAATACGGTATAGAAGAATATGTCGTCACCAAATACTGGTGCTCTGACGTCAGCTAAGCCGTGTGACTTGAGTCTCGTTGCTTAAGTTATATCATTTAAGAATTGTCGCTTAAGAGCTGTCACTTAAGAACCATTACTTAAGAACTGTCACTTTTCGTCATGATTGGTATCAGTATCTGATGAAGCCACTTTATCTGAAGTGGCTTTTTTTGTGGTGATACTTTTCATGAAGCCATTGGCTTTGGGTTTTCCTTTGACGAGTTTGGCTTTGGTTTTTTTATCAATGGGGTCGATTTTTACATACGTGGACTCAGGGATCGACCTAGCAGCATTTTTGAGGCTCTTTTTAATACGTTTGACAGCCGCAGCGTCGATAGCGGCTTGTTCTGCTGCGAGCGTGTCTTCGTATAATTCTTGATAGACGGCTAGTGTGGCCTCGATCATTTCTCTCATGGTGAATTTGGTGGTCATTTCAGGGCGTGTGACGCTTTCAAGCTGGTTTCTGACCGACTTACAAAGTGCATTGGCATTGTATTTTTTGACCAGCCCTTGTGGGTAGAGAGGGTGTAAAATTTCACTAAAAGCGGCTTGATCCCAACCGATAACGGGTGTTCCTAAATGAATCGCTTGCAAGGCGTTGATGCCGATAGATTCAGGTTCGTTAGCCAGCGCTAATACGATATTGGCCGCTGATAGCCATTCACGCATATCGTTACGTTTGCTACCGACGTAGGTGATGCGTTTGGCCAAATCTAAGGTGTTGGTGCGTTGAATAAAGTCCTCGTGGGTCACATCACCTTCTCTATGGTCGTCGTCCATCACGATGACGTGAATATTTGGAAATTGTTCTTGCAAATTACCCAAAATATCAATGATCCACTCTTGACCATATTGGTTACCAATAATAGTAGGGAATATCAGCCATTTTTTATGTTCAAGCTCAGGATATTCAGCAAAGGTATGCCGTAGCCAATAAACTGAGGGGTTATGCCGATATGGGTAGCGCCGCGTATCAACACCACGGTAGATACGCTTTATAACTTTTGGGTCTACATCTTCACGGCGCAATCTCTTTTTTAGATAGTCAGTGACACTGTCTGATACTGTGATAATAGTATCGACATCGAGCAGGGCTTGTGAGTACTTGTTGACAGGATAAAAGCCGTACATGGTCGCTACTAGTTTTGGCGTTCGTTTGAGACGTGCACGATTCAGTGCTAAATGGAGTATCCATGCAGGTGTGCGCGAATGTACATGGATAACATCAGGGTCGTATTTTTCAATCAAGCGACGCAGTTCCGTCACACGTAGCAATGAAAGCCAAGATTTTTTATTCATTTGCAACTGATGATAGTGATTGCCATCACGTTTTAGGCGTTTGACCAAATCGTGGTCTTCATCAGCACTAGAGATTATGATAGAGGTATGATCATTCTTGACCAATGTGCGCCCAAGATGAAAAATCCCGCGCTCGGATTCATCATGCTTCAAAGACGATAGTAAGCGCATAACTTTCATAATAGCGTGGTTCACCAGTTAATATTGTCAAGTTGCTATTGTCAGTTAAAAGCGCTCAAAACTCAACCACGAAGATATAAGTTGCCCTCGAAAAATTACACGAGACATCACGCGAAAAATCATGCGAAACATCACGTAAAAAATCATCATCGACGCTTTTGCAGGTGCTCGGCATTTGGAAGTACTTGCTTTTCACTCAAATATTTCCAATAGCGCTGTGGTAAATACTGCTTGTGCAAACGTGGGTTCTTACGTTCTTTAATATTGACGTTGGTAAAGTAGCCTTGCCAAAAACGCTGATAGCGAGCTTCATCTTTGCTATGGATACTAGTGGGGTCACGCAGCACCGCGTCATCAAGGTCGGTAATTGTTTGTAGAGCAGCAGGATGTGAAGTAGTGCTTTGGCTCTTGTCATAAAAGATACCATAGCCGCGCACCAGATCGTATATTGCCCAATGTTGATCTTGATAGCGCTGGCGGAAATGCTCACCAATCAAAGGCAATACATTAAAATCAGGCTCGACGCGAGCAAAGTAAATATCGTCGGTGGTATGTTCAAAACGTACAAAAGCCTCCATTCGGTGCTTTTCACGCCCGACCGACTTTACTGTCTGCACCAAATCCAGTACCGATAAATTTCCTAAGTCTTGCATGATAGGACGATCAGGGTAATCAATGGCATATTTGACCACCTGAAATAAAGTAGTACCGATATGGTCTTTTTCAGACAAGAATCCCCAGAGCAGATTGCGCATACCTGAGCGCTTTAATAGCTTATTCAGTTTTACTAGGACACGCTCGGCTTTATCTTCGTCAGTTTCTACATGAGTGGCTTGTGAGAGTAATGAAGGGGTATAACAGTTCTGAGCGGTCAGCTGCAATGATTTGTCGTTTTGTAATTTATTGGCATACACGTAAAATACAGCACTCAGCCAACCTTCAAAAATAGGCTCGTATAAGAGCACAGCACTGGATAGAGTTTGATTGATAGGATAAGTGCTGTTTTGTGCAGGTAATGACATCTCACTTCTCCCTAAAGCAGTGCCAATTGCCCACTTCGTTGATCTTTGTATTTTGTTTGGGTTTGCGCCAGTACGTATTGTCTGAAGTTATCACGAGTTAAATGCGCAAGGTGTTCATTTTTTCCTGTGGTAGCGATAAAGAACTTAGCACGGTTGACAGCAGCGCCCATCTTTTTTAAATGATACAGCGTTAACTGATTAAACTTCCGCGCTTTTATTATTTTTTTAGCCGTTTTGGTGCCGATGCCTGGTATACGAACAATCATCTCGTAAGTCGCTGTTTGAATGTTGATCGGGAAGTGCTCGCGATGACGAATCGCCCAAGCCAGTTTAGGGTCACAATCTAAATCTAGAAATGGTGACTCAGGCTCGACGATTTCGTGAGCACCAAAGCCGTAAAAACGCATCAGCCAATCAGCTTGATAGAGGCGGTTTTCACGTACCATCGGTACAGGTGTTCCAATCGCTGGCAGGCGATTATCGGATAGCATCGGCACATAACCTGAGTAATAAACGCGCTTGAGATCATACTGCTTATAGAAATGGCTCGATAGCTGGATGACCTGTAAGTCGGTCTCGTTGCTAGCGCCAACGATCATTTGACTGGTTTGACCTGCTGGCGTGAACTTTGGTGCTTTCTTGTGGGTTTTACGACTTTCACGGATAGTGATGATTTCTTCTTTTACCGTCTCCATCGGTGTTTTAAGCTCATCATGGGATTTTTCTGGTGCGAGCAACGCCAGACCAGACTTGGTCGGAATTTCGATATTAACACTCAAGCGATCTGCATATAGACCCGCTTCTAGCAATAGCTCTTTGGAGGCACCAGGAATGGTTTTCAGATGAATATAGCCGTTAAATCGTTCACGTGTACGCAATATTTTGGCAACGTCGACCAGTCGCTCCATCGTATAATCGCCACTTTTAAAAATACCTGAGCTCAGAAACAAGCCTTCGATATAATTTCGGCGGTAAAACTGCATGGTCAAGTCAACAACTTCTTCGACCGTAAACGCAGCTCGCGGGGTATCGTGGCTTCTACGAGATGTGCAGTAGGCACAGTCATAAATGCAGTGATTGGTCAGCAGGATTTTGAGCAGGCTTACGCAGCGACCATCTTCGGTATAGCTGTGGCAAATGCCTGACGTTGAGGCATCCCCAAGTCCGCCACCTTGATTTTTACGAGTGCCAGCAGACGACGAGCAAGAGACATCATACTTTGCAGCGTCCGCTAAGATATTGAGCTTACCTTGCAGTCGCTCATAATTGATGTTTGCCATAAGAGGTTACCAATGGTTTCATTGGTACCTATTTTAGCAAAAATAACGCTAAGCCTTTGTAATTATAGAAGAAATCATAAAACCATACGACAAATAGTGTCGCTTAGTCACTGGCTGCTCTCGTGCTCGGTATATTTAGCAGAAGCGTTTGTCAAATCGGGTGCAACAGATAAAGTTACACTATTATGGTGGCAGATATACAAATAGTGGCAGCTATAAAAAAACCCCGTTATCTAGATAACGAGGGTTTTTCAGTTGGTTAATAGTCGGTGGTATTAGTCGTAGATAACTTTCATAAGCTCATACTCGACCAAACCTTTTGGCGTTTCGATACGAACTTCATCACCTTCAAACTTACCAATCAGACCACGCGCGATAGGCGAGTTGACAGAGATTTTTCCAGCTTTGAAGTCAGCTTCGTCATCACCAACGATTTTGTACTGTTTCTCTTCTTCGGTATCCATATTTTCGATAACCACGCTCACACCGAAAACCACGCGACCTTCTTGAGGTAGCGTCGCTGGATCGATTACTTGGGCTGCGCCGAGTTTGGCTTCGATATCACGGATACGCGCTTCACAAAAGCCCTGTTGCTCACGAGCAGCATGGTATTCAGCATTTTCTTTTAGATCGCCGTGCTCACGTGCTTCGGCGATAGCGGCTGTGATGCGAGGGCGGTCGACACTTTTTAGCTGCTTTAATTCAGTTTCAAGCGCTTCGTGTCCTTGGGGAGTCATTGGATATCGTTGCATGTTTTTTCCTTAAACCAATAACACCACACCACCTCATGATGAGATGGTGCCAGTGTTGTTGCAATGGGTTTTAAATGTAAAGAATAATGTTAAGAGGGCTTAATAGCTCACCTGTTGAAGGCTTTTAATATCAAGCTGATATGCATTTAATCTTATATAATAAAAAGCATAGTCGCAGGTTAGCCACTATGCTTTTGGGGTCTGTCTTTTATAAAGGTATTGTTTTTTAACGCATTACTAACTTGTA
>NZ_JAKDUI010000162.1 GCF_030457785.1 Psychrobacter sp.
CAGATTGGTTAGTCATTGCTTATTCTCCTGTTAGTGGATTATAAGCAGTTACACACTTTTTAGGAAAGGCTCAGCAGTCGCTTCATCTGATGTATCAAATATTGTAATGTTTACGACGGTTCTATCACAGAGTTTAACTCGTCAATAAAGCCATGAATCCGCGCCGCATTTTTACCCATATCGCTCCTACCGATGCGCGATTTACTGCGGATATCGACCAAGCGTTCGCCACCATTATCGGTTACACGCACTACAACGTCATCTTTGAAACCAAACCAAGTGGTGGTATCTGTGGCTTCAATGATGCCTTTGTCAGCATCAGTATTGACAAGCTCCCAGCCTAAATTTTCCATGGTTTGCTTGGCTGCTTCAATTAATTCAGGTTTTGATTGAGAGTAGGTCAACGTCTGTAGATCAGGATAGGCAGTGCGTTGTTGTTCAGCAGTTTCTGCACCTGCGTACTCGACTGGATTTGACGCATCTGCACGTAGTGGTACAATCGCGACAAACTCAGGTGGATTCACCAGATCGGTTGAAATGTCATGAATCGGCGGTACGCTTTTGGCGTTATTCATCATACCGAGTGGCAGAGCGATAGCAATTGCAGAAAATATAACGGCTATTGCTGCGCTAGCAAGGCTGACCGTTTTACGTTTGAATATAACTTGGATAGCAAGTAGTACGAGAGCCGCAATACCAACAAACAGACCGAACCTAAACCCTGTCATTGCAGTGCCTAAGTCTAAAAACCCGAATTTATGAAGTGGTGCTGGTAGTGCAACCAGCAAAAACGCGATTAAACTTATTATGCTGACTAAAATTTTCATCAGGACGCTCATTTATGCTTTGGTAGTCGCGAAGTATATTCTATTTATCACTTAACAACCATACATGCTCTGTCACGGTTAAGTCAGAGGCGGAGCCTATAGAAGCCGATTCGCTAGTGAGTTCGATAACTTGATAGTGATCGCCATAATATTGCTGTAATTGCTCGCCATTGATAGAAAAAGGAGGTCCATTTTTTTTACTTTGGTCATAATTAAGCGTGATTAATAATTGTGAAGCTTTGCCGCTAATTTTACGTATCTGCTCGCTATACTGTACGCGCATATCAGCTGGTAGGGCAATCAATGCGGCTTTATCATAGACAGCATTAACACTACCAATATCATCCGCTGTCAGGCCAAAAATATCCGCGACCCATAAAGTGATGGTTTGCCCCGACAGCTGGCCTTGATAGTATTTGATTGTTGGATTGTCTGCATGCTGATGGACAGTAGGTTGTATATTTTGCTCGGCAAAGAATGCTTGTACGGCTGTTTCTATCAATTCAATACCAATAACGTCATAGCCTTGTCCAGCTAGCCAAACCATATCGATCGATTTGCCACATAAAGGTACTAAAATCCGACTGCCAACAGGTGGTTTTAAAGCTAAAAAGTATTTCATTAGCAATGAATTGAAGTGAGTTTGATTGAAGCCAATACGACCTTCTTGCCAGCGAGTTTGCCAAAATTCAGAATTCATATAATATTCTCTATAGTGTCAATATATCAGCACTATCATACCGTTAAATGCAATAAAAAAGCCAAGCGTATCAACCCTTGGCTCTCGTAGCATATCAACCAGTACTCTAGCGTCTAGCTCACCATATATTGGCTAAACTTTTTACGCAGTTTGGCGAGCTTTGGTGGTATTGCAAAGTTACAGTAAGCCTGTCCTGGGTTTCTGTTAAAAAAGTCTTGATGTACTTCTTCTGCTTGATAGAACTCAATGGCAGGATGTACTTCTGTGACGACATTAACACCCATGTCGCGTAGTTTATTGATAGTGCGGTCAACGGTCGGTTTTTGACTGTCTTCGGTATAAAACACCACACTGCGATATTGGCTGCCAACGTCATTGCCTTGGCGATCCATCGTGGTAGGATCGTGAGTCGCAAAGAAGACGTCAAGTATGACCTCTAACGGGACGATAGACTCATCAAATTCGACTTTGATGACTTCCACGTGGCCAGTCGATCCACTACAGACCGCTTCATAGTTGGCGGAGGTAGCATCACCGCCCATATAACCTGATACGACAGATTGTACTCCTTTTACGGACAGAAACACTGACTCGGTGCACCAAAAGCAGCCGCCGCCTAATACGATCGTTTGCATAATTTTTTCCTATTATTATAAATATGGGTAAGCGCTATATTTGGTAGTGATGTTGTCGTTTTTCAACGTCTTATTACCTTTGGCACTACTTATTCCGCTCAACAGGTTATTCCGCTTGATAGGTTATTCAGCTTAGCAGGCAAGCCAAAAGCGATAAGTAACAAACAGTAATGTTATAATGGGCTTTTGCTACGTTGCTTATTTATCAACTAATTTATCAACTAACGATTTTATCAACCAACAGTGATAAGCCAAACTACTAAGTGTTTTCTATTTAAGTTCTATTATCTAAAAATGAGTCGCCCCATGAGCCAATCTAAGCCTACTGTCAAGCATGACACGCTATTTGACAAACCATTTACCACGCCACTGGACAAAGCGTCGCGCTTTTCTTTTGATGAGCAGGTGGTGGCTTGTTTTCCTGATATGATTCGTCGCAGTGTGCCCGGTTATGGTCAGGTACTGGCGATGCTACCCGTATTTGCCCGTCGTCACTGTAAGTATCGTCAGCAAGCTGGCAATGGGCAACGTGTTAGCCGTATTTATGATTTGGGTTGCTCATTGGGGGCAGCGAGTATGACGTTGGCAGGCGAGTTTGAGCCGCAAGACTTGCAGATTAAAGCGATTGATATCTCACCAGCGATGACGACAGAGGCGACTACGTTACTCAGTGAGAACTATCCTGAACACGATATCGAAGTGATCACGGCAGATATTCGCGATGTGGAGCTCGAACCCTGCGACATGGTGATTTTAAACCTAACGCTACAGTTCTTGCCCGCCGCCGATAGAGTGGCGGTATTAGAGAAGATTTATGCGGCATTGAGCGAAGGCGGTATATTGGTCTTGACTGAAAAGACTCACGCTTTTGATGAGCAGTATGATGCGTGGTTGGTGGAACGTTATTATGACTTCAAACGTGCCAATGGTTATACCGAAATGGAAATTAGCGGCAAGCGTAATGCACTAGAGAACGTGCTCATTACGGACACCTTAGACGAGCATCATGCACGTTTGAGTGATGTTGGTTTTAAACGTCATCTGACATGGTTTCAGTTTTTGAATTTTGTGTCTGTGGTGGCGTTTAAATAATCCTTACTTTTTATACAGTTATTTCTCAATCAACACGGTAACCTGCTTTTATGCTCAACGACACTATCATCAACGCCGAACGTGAACTATATCTAACCTTGCTAGAGCTGGCGCAGCAGCAGCCGATCGCTTATGAGTGGCTCAAGCTATTACCAACTTGGCTAAATGATATAAAAGACAAAGCCAACTACGCACATGCACCAGCGTACAAAGCGTCAGTGGATCGCTTGCCTGACCTAAAAGTCGACGGTGTCGATTTGAATAGTGATGTCTTGACGATTGAAGCGTCGCTGAGCAGTTCTGAACGTAAGCAAGCAACAGCGCTATTAAAACGACTGATGCCGTGGCGCAAAGGACCTTTTCAGATTGGTGGTCAAATTGGTGATGATGAGTCGGGTATCAAGATAGATACCGAGTGGCACAGTGATTGGAAGTGGCAACGGGTCGCGCCGCATTTAGGTACGCTAAAAGGTCGGCGCGTGCTCGATGTGGGCGGTGGCTCTGGTTATCACGGCTGGCGTATGGCAGGGGTAGGCGCGGATACGGTTATTATCGTTGATCCGTCATGCTTGTTTTACCATCAGTTTATGGCGATACGTCATTTTGTTGGTGACGCAGATGCACATGATACAGGCAATTATCGTACACATTATATCCCTGTACCGCTAGAAGCGTTGCCAGCGCATAGTCAATTATTTGATACGGTATTTAGCATGGGCGTGCTTTATCATCGTCAGTCACCCTTTGAGCATTTGCAGCAGCTAAAAGGTCAGTTAGTAAAGGGTGGCGAGCTGGTGCTTGAAACCTTAGTTATCGAAGGTGATGCCAACTCTGTACTCGTGCCGCACGACCGATACGCTCAGATGAACAACGTGTATTTTTTACCGTCAGTCGCGGCACTCATCGGCTGGCTTGAAAAAGCAGGGTTCTCAGATGTTCGCTGCGTGGATGTGGCAGTGACCTCGACGGATGAGCAGCGACAAACCGAGTGGATGACTTATCATTCGTTAGCAGATTTTTTAGACCCTGATGATGCGACAAAAACCATTGAGGGCTATCCTGCACCGATGCGTGCGACATTGATTGCAAAAAAATAGCCATTCAAACAAGGAAAAAAGATTGTGAAAATGGATACTGTGAAAACAGGGCTCGTGAAAACGAATATTGTGAAAACAATGATGGCTATGATCACCACCAGTTTATTGTCGCTGCCTGCTGTGGCGTCCGATGCTTACGGTGATCCATTCAAAGGTGGCGGCTTTGTCAAAAATGATTGGCAAGTGGCTTGTGATAATACGCTCACCTGTAGAGCGGCGGGCTATAGCGATGAGTCAGCCGAACGTCGAGCCAGTATCCTGATGACACTAAAGGCAGGTGAGGAAGTACCGAGCACAGAAGTTTTGTTAAGCCATTGGGATAGGTATTCATCTGATGGGGGGACGGCTACGCCAGCTGATGCGTTCAAACAGCCGATTGAATTGTGGTTGAATGATAAATTTTATGGAAACGTTGCACCTGTATCAGACGACAGTGAGGTTAGCGAGCTAACTCAATCGCAAACCGTACAGCTTGTTAATCACGCTAATACAAACAGCAAAATAGTATTTAAGCTCGGTGAGCACCAATGGCAGGTATCTGATAAGGGCCTGAGCGCAGTGCTGCTAAAAATTGACGATGTACAAGGTCGTGTCGGTACACCGTTGGCTTTGGTGAGCAAGAACCACGCTAGCAAGCAGACGCCAAAATCTGCTAAACCAAGGCCTATCATTAGAAAAGCACCAGCGTACTCGGATGAAGAGCATAAGCAGCTGAGCCCTTCTAGACTGACTTATTTTCAAGAGAATATCGATCAGTGGGTCGGTATTGATGCTGAGGAGCTAATAGGTTCAGAGGAGGTGATGGGAGAGTGCGAGCTGGTCAACCCAAAAACCAAAACACATCAAATGATGTCTGAGTATGGATCCGTGTTTGATTGGGCGTTTATACCAGTAGATGCTGAGCACACACTAGCGAGTCATCTCTGCTGGAGAGGTGCTTATAATGAAGCGAGTGGCTATTGGCTCATCGATCATCAGCATCCTCACCAGCCACAGCTGATTACCACAGCAGCCACTGACTACTCCCAGGGTCGAATATTTGCATCGCATAAAAGCAGGGGCTTGGGCGACTGTTGGTCAATGGCAGCATGGGTGTGGAATGGAGAGACGTTCGTAAAAGAACTTGAGCAAACCTCAGGACTGTGTCGATTAATAGACTTGGGCGGTGCATGGGTTATACCAACCTACACCAGCGAAGTCATAGAAGCTGATAAGCGCTGACTATATCAGCCACTTTTTAAAGGCGACCTCTAACAGTAGCTTGAGCAAAAAGCCCACAAAGCCTGCGCCAAGTGCTAAAAATATCCAAAAAGTACCAGCGCGCCCAGCTTTTGACTCTTTAGAAATATCCCACATAATAAAAAACAAAAACGCGATGAAAATTGGCAATAAAACGTAAAGCCCCCAACTGGTGACCGTACTGGCAGCAATAGCAAACATGGCATAATCCTATAAACTATAAAATGGCATAATCCTACAAACTAGTAACGTGCCATCTACTTAATGCCTTTATTGTACCACTTTTATGTGGATTGTCTGAAGCACACTGTGAACTATTAAAAGACTCGTGATTCAAAAATAATGTGCCATAAATAGAAGAGGCAATGTTTTGATCTTCAATGAAGTCATGAGTAAAGTCGTGAAAATCATGAACAAAGTCATGCGCAAATAATGAACCACAATGGGCATAACGGTAAGACTTTGGTACTAATTTGGGTGCAAATGGTGCAATAAAGTGCAAAGATTGTTATATTTATAACCCCAGTTCGGGATAAGCGCTCAAAAAAAAGATAAAAAAGAAGTCCAAAGTT
>NZ_JAKDUI010000163.1 GCF_030457785.1 Psychrobacter sp.
AGTGTTATTTTATGTAAGTAGTACAACTGTAAATATTCAAATTTTAACAAATATATATAAAGCACACTACAATCAAGTTACCAGCGGTGTTTGCCCCAGTTTTCAGGATTGGCCCAATAGTCTGCGTTCAGCCAATTTGGTAATTGCTTGTAGTCATACAAATTGAATTGCCATAGCGTGGCTGACGTAGAGGACAAATCTTCAGACAAAGATGTATTCTCAGTTATATGGTCAATATCCAAGGCTTGCTCGCTCAATATATCGAACGGGGTAAATCCATAAGCTTTTAAGTTTATACTGCTTTGGAGGGCGATGAGTAGATGAGCAGCATAAAGATCACGATAGCGCATAAGCACAGGAATGTATTGCTGTAGTAGCTCTGTTGGTAGGGTCGGCAGCCAGAAGCAAACCAGTTCATAGCGATCTGGTACTTGCTGCTGCATCAGATCCGATATAGTGGATACGTCGAACTTCGGGACAACTGCTGCATTAGCTTCATTTTCTTTAGAGGTTTGCTGGTTTTTTAGTTGTGTGTCTAATGCCAGTAAGGTTTCGTTATCCTGTACTACCCACAGCACCTTTGTCTTAGCAATATCGTTTGGGTTGTCAGTCGTCGTGCTTGCCCTAGCCTCTGCCGTCACATCGGTTTGCTTTGTCAGTGAAGGGAACAGAACGTCGGTGTAATCTATCAATAAAGGTAAAGTAATCTCTGAGCGACTGGCAGTTTGCTTTGTCATATATGGGGCCGTTTTATCTAAAGGTAATCATCAGTGAGTCCATTAAATCATTTTCGGCGTCATTATCCAATTATTGATTGATGGTTTTGTAGTTGGCAATAAAATATAACGGCAATAATATTGGCAGTCATACTTGAAATTTACCATTTCAGGTCAATTTAACTAAGAGCAATGCAACTAAAGTCAACGCAACTAAAGACCTATGTTAAATTAGTCGCGTTACAAGCTGCGCTAGGAGCGTAATCAGGTTTGACGAATCTGAATAACTAGAAGATATAAAGTATCTGTCTTATCTAGATACGATGTTTGGCGAACATGTTTGGCGAAATCTAGGTTTGGCGAAATACAGCCGTTTTTATCTCATTTGGGTGTCTGTCAATTGAATTAAAAGTACCTTCTAGTGAGGGTTTTATAAGGCGCTGACGATGCTCAGCATTGAATGATAACAAACACTTTTTAATAAATAATAATAGGAAACCACATGTCGACCACTGAAGCGGATATTCAAGCCATCAATCCAGCAATGCCTGACGTACCAACGCAAGCACCCAGTAAAATCAATCTAAAGGACTACACCAAGCCAAGTTTTGATGTAGAGACCGTGGATTTGAATATCAAGATTTTTGAAGCGCACGCGCAGGTAGATAGTACGTTAAAGATGGTGCGTCAAACAGCTGGTGACGTCGTATTGTTCGGTGAAGACCTAGAACTGCTTGCTATCTCAATGAATGGTGAGTCACTGGCTTCTGATCGTTATGAGCAAAAAGCAGGTCAGCTGACGATATCAGATGCACCCGATGAGATAACATTGGACATTCAAGTACGTATCTGCCCACATACCAATACCGCGCTTGAAGGGTTGTATATGGCGGGCAGTGGTGACGATACTATGTTTGTCACCCAGTGTGAGCCAGAAGGCTTTCGTAAGATTACCTTTTATCCAGATCGTCCTGATGTGTTGGCGATATTTACCACGCGTCTAGAGGCAGATAAGCGCTATCCAACCTTATTGGCCAACGGTAATTTGGTTGAGGCAGGTGACGTTAGCGGCGAGACAGATCGTCATTATGCGATTTGGCATGATCCGACGAATAAGCCAAGTTACTTGTTTGCTTGTGTTGCTGCAGATTTAGATGTCCTAGCAGACACTTATACGACCAGTGAAGGGCGAGAAGTCGCGCTTGAGTTGTATGCAAAGTCTGCCGACATTGATAAGTGTGATGTTGGTATGCAAGCGCTAAAAGATGCGATGGAATGGGATGAGGTCAATTATGGTCGCCCATACGATTTAGATCGTTACATGATCGTCGCTGTTAGCCAGTTCAATATGGGTGCGATGGAAAATAAAGGTCTGAATATTTTTAATACGGCTTGTGTGTTATCTAGCCCTGAGACAACGACCGATGCTCGCAGCTTTAGTGTCAAATCCATCATCGCCCATGAGTATTTTCATAATTGGACGGGTAATCGCATCACATGCCGCGACTGGTTTCAGTTGTGCTTAAAAGAAGGTTTTACCGTTTATCGTGATCAATCGTTCTCAGCAGACCAGCAATCAAGGGCCGTACAGCGTATTGACGATGTTTCAAATTTGCGTGCTCATCAGTTTGCTGAAGATGCAGGACCGCTTTCGCATCCTGTGCGCCCTGAAAGTTTTGTTGAGATTAATAACTTTTATACGACGACTGTCTATGAAAAAGGCGCTGAAATCGTTCGTATGATTGCCAATACGTTGGGTCCCGAGGACTTTCGCAAAGGAACAGACGAGTATTTCCGCCGATACGATGGGCAAGCAGTTACGGTCGAGGACTTCTTATCTGCGCTAAGCATCACCGATAGCAAGATTGAAAACTTTATTGATTGGTATCGCCAACCTGGTACACCAGTGATTTCAGGCCACCAAGATTATGACAGCGCTAGTCAGACATTGACGATTATCTTGAATCAGAAAACACGTCATGTTAGTGGCTTTGATGCACCAAGTCCTTTACCTATTCCAGTAGCAACGGCATTATTTGACAAAGACTCTGGTGATATTGTTGCCGAGCGAATGCTGTTACTCGATCAGGCAAGTCAGTCATTTACTTTTGAAGGGGTGACAAATGAGCCAGTAGTGTCGTTACTGCGTGATTTTAGTGCGCCAGTGCAGCTTAACTATGATTACCAAGATGAAGACTTGGCATTTTTACTGCAGCATGAAACCAATGGTTTTAACCGCTGGCAAGTGACGCAAATGCTAGTAAACCGTATCTTGTTGCAAGATAAAGACTCAAAAAGCAGTCCTGAGGTTTATCTGCAAGCACTCACTCAGACATTGCCGGTACTTGCGTCTGAAGACACAATGTTAGCGGCTCGTTTGCTCGATATACCGTCAGCGCGTGAGCTGGCTTCTGCTATTCAAAAAGACTACGATCCAGAACTGGTCAAAGAGCAACGTGACAATCTGCACCAATTGGTGGCCGATCAGCTACAAGATCAATGGGCTGATCTGTATCAACAATTACCAATGCAGACTTATCAAGATAGCCCTGAATCTCGTGGCAATCGTGCGTTACGCAATGTCGTGCTTGATATGGCATTGACCGCTGATGTCGCTGGCGCAGTTGACTGGGCTCAGCAGCAATACGACAATGCGGGCTGTATGACGGAGCGTTTTGGTGCTTTGAGCGTGATGGTCAATCATCAAGTAGCCAATGTAGAGGCGTATCTGGCCGATTTTTATAAGCGTTTTAATGGTAATGACTTGGTCATTGATTTATGGTTCAGTGTGCAGGCTTCTGCCGAAATGGTGACTCCTGACGCTATTAAGTCGTTGATCGCTCATGCTGATTTTGATTGGAATACACCCAACCGTGTGCGCTCGGTTATCAGTGCTTTCGCCTCACAGCCAACGGTATTGTGGACGGCAGAAGGATTAGATATTTATACAGGTGTGATCAAAAAGCTAGATGAGGACAATCCAGTATTGGCTTCGCGCATACTGCAAGTGCTGGCACGCTGGAACACGCTGGCTGAACCACGTCGTCAAATGGTGCATGAGCAGCTTGTTGACCTGCAACAACAAGTCTCTTCTAAGCATGTGCTTGAGAGTTTAGACAGTGTCTTGGGCTCAGCAAGCGAGTAGTTCGTCAGGATGCAGTCATAAACCTTCACAAAGCAGTGTCTATTTGTGAAGGTTCAACAGGCTCTATTTTAGAAACTAAAAAAGCCTGTTCGATATGATATCGAACAGGCTTTTTATTTGCTTAACTTACTTAGATGACAATTAGCGATTAGGCAGTATGTCCTTCACCATATCACGTAGATTATGTAACGCTTCTACCGTGCTGTCCCAGTCCAAACAACCATCGGTAATTGATTTACCGTATTCAAGTTGGCTTAAATCTGCAGTCAGTTTCTGATTACCACCTTTTAGGTGACTTTCGATCATCATGCCGATGATGGATTTATTGCCGTTTTGGATTTGCTCGGCGACGTTGTTGATAACCATCGGTTGTAGGTAAGGGTCTTTACCAGAGTTTGCATGGCTAGAGTCAATCATAATTTTGCTGCTGGTTTTGCCTTTAGCCAGTGCGCTCTCAACTTGAGACACAGCGGTTTCATCGTAGTTGGGTTTGCCGTTGCCGCCACGTAGTACGACGTGTGCATACGGGTTGCCGTTAGATTTGATGATAGAAACTTTACCATCAGAGGAGAGTCCCAAGAAACTATGACCTGCTTTTACTGCTTGCATAGCGTTTACAGCGACCGTCATGCCACCATCCGTACCGTTTTTGAAGCCAACTGGACACGATAGTCCTGAACTCATTTCGCGGTGTGTCTGGCTTTCGGTAGTACGAGCACCAATGGCTGACCAGCTAATCAAGTCTTGCATGTACTGCGGCGTATTTGGATCCAAGGCTTCAGTCGCACATGGCAGGCCTTTTTCGTTCAGATCAAGCAGCAGTTTACGAGCCATGCGCAGTCCTTTCTCGATATCAAAACTGTCGTTCATGTCAGGGTCGTTAATCATCCCCTTCCAGCCAACAGTTGTACGAGGTTTTTCAAAATAGACGCGCATCACGACAAAAATACTGTCTTCGACTTCTTTGGCTAATACAGCCAAACGGTCGGCATATTCGTGCGCAGCTTTGATATCATGGATAGAGCAAGGACCAATGACCACAAATAGGCGCTTGTCTTTGCCGTCCAAGATATCTTGGATAGTTTTTCTTCCTTTTAAAACCGTTTGATAGGCTTCTTCTGATAGAGGCAGCTCAGTTTTTAGCTCAGCTGGAGTGACCAAAGGGATGAATTGTTTAATGTTCACGTCATCAATATCTGCATTATGGGTAGCTGGTGTAGTCATGATTATATCGTCTAGCTAATTTATAGGAATATTCATTATGAGGACAAAAGTGCTGATTGACAAGGGTAGTCGCACAGTTAATTAACTGATAACTGGAATGAGGAAACCAAAACTTAGTTATAGTTATTGCTTCTGATGTTGCTTCTAAATTTGTCGCTAAAAACTATGGTTCTAATTATGTGAATGAATTTCGCTATTTCAATCATGGTCACGTATGATGACAGCATAAATGAAGTGGTGCTAAATGAAGTGGTACTATGTTAGCTAAGGTGCGTAGACTGGTTGTGTCTAAAAAATAATCCCGATAACCGAAAATGCTGGTCAGTTATCAGTCTCAATGCCTGTTTGCCTGTGTTATGCATTATAATAGCGATAAGTTGTTCCCTTATTTTTCTGATTGTGTCTTTCCGCACTGTGCTTTTATTATCTTAACCTCGAGAGCTTGTCATGACAGATTCTTCAATATTACCTAAAGATGCTGATTTAATTGACCAGATTGCGACTCAACAGCGGGTGTCTGAGAGCAAATCAACGCCATTGATTATTGGTATTGTCGCAGGTGAAGTATCAGGAGATAGTTTGGGCGCAGATTTCATGCAGCAGATGAATAAACTGCGTGATGATATTGTTTGGGTGGGTGTTGGTGGTACAAAAATGCAAGCCCAAGGGCTGAAAAGTATCTTTCCACTAGAACGTTTGGCGGTGATGGGCTTGGTAGAGGTCATGTCGCAATTGCCTGACTTGTTTAAGGCGCGCCGTGAGCTATTAAGTGAATTTAAGACAGCAGGTATTGATTGGTTTATTGGCGTTGATGCGCCTGACTTTAATCTACGTGTTTCTAAAAAGCTAAAGCCGAAAGGTGTATTTTGTGTTCAGTACGTCAGCCCATCTATTTGGGCATGGCGAGAGTCACGCATTCATGGGATCAAAACGGCGCCCCACTTATTGCTTTGCTTGTTTCCCTTTGAGTTGCCTGTGTATGAACGGCATAATCATCCAGCA
>NZ_JAKDUI010000164.1 GCF_030457785.1 Psychrobacter sp.
TAGAGGTTGATGAGTTTTGGACTTACGTGTATCGCAAGAAGCGTAAAGTTTGGCTGTTATGCTCACGACCAATCCCACTTTTCAAGGTACCCTTGCGTCGATAACGTCGAGCTTTTTATTTGCTATGATGTTTGTATTCGGCATATTTATGCTGCCTTTGACAGGTACACAGATAGCCTCGTGGCGCTTGCTGATGATGTTATTCAGTTTGGTATTACTCATCAGTGTTACCAAACAATGGCAACATATTATTGAGTATCTCAAGACCTTAAAAACCTTTAAGGAGTGGCTCATCTTTGTATTACCTGCACCTATCTTAGGTGGGCAGGTTTGGCTATTTATGTGGGCGCCAGTCAATGGTTATGGTTTGGATGCCACATTGGGTTATTTTTTATTGCCACTCGTCATGATTGTGCTTGGTCGGTTTTTTTATCATGAGCATATGAGTGTTTTACAGTATGCAGCTGCCATCATCGCTGCGATGGGGGTCGGTTACGATATATTGCAGTATGGTAAGATCTCTTGGATAACGTTGGTTGTGTGTTTGGGCTATCCTCCATACTATCTACTGCGACGTAAGTTAGCAGTGCCACCGATTACGGGATTGCTATTTGATTTGACGCTTTTGACCCCCGTGGTTTTGTCCGTTCTCTATGTGAGCGGTGGTTTTAGTGTGGCAGCACATGATATGAAGTTTTGGTACTTGCTGCCACTGCTTGGTGCGCTGAGTGCGGTTGCGATGTCGCTGATGATGATCGCTAGTAGCAAGCTACCAATCTCGTTGTTCGGGGCGCTCAGCTACATAGAGCCTATGATGTTTTTTGCATTGTCGATTACGTTGCTCAGTCAAAGTCTTGACGAAGGCGGCTCAATTTTTATGTATAGCATGATAGTGTTTGCGCTACTGGTCATGATAATAGATAGTGCATCAGGTTACATGGCTCGTCGTCGTAGTGATCGCTTACATGGTTATCGAGAGTTGCAAATTGGCGGCTTCCCACCACGACCTCGTTTTATCAATCAGCGTATCGACGGTGTGCTAGCATCGCATCGATTCCGTAAGCGTCGTCGGTACCAAAAGAAGATGGATAAGATACAGAGAAAAATAGAAAAACTTGATAAAAAATAGTTGCCTGAGCCCAATAGAATCAAAGGATACAGAAGTTTATAAAATATATGAAAAGTGGCATTGCTTATCTAATATGAGTTTGACATAATGCCGCCCTCGATTGAAGCACGATATACTAGAAGCGTTTATCTTAGATTACGCGACTGTCTTATGTACAAGAGCCTCAGACGTTTTCGTCTGGGGCTCTTGTTTTTTTTAAATTGCCAAGGATGTGCGCCAATTTTTAAAGGCTGTTGTGATGCTCACTACCAATCAAACCTCTCAAGGCACAATCAGTGCCGTGGTTGCAAACTTTTTATACTCATTGCTATTTTTATTCGGTTTGCTGATGCAACCGTTATCAGGTACACAAGTCGCTTCGTGGCGCGTACTGACGATGTTTTTTAGTCTGGTGCTGCTAGTCAGTTTGCTAAAGCAGTGGCAGCATATTTGGGACTATCTAAAGACGCTCAAAAACCTTAAAGAATGGTTTTTATTTATATTGCCGACACCTATTTTGGGTTTGCAGATCTGGCTGTTTATGTGGGCGCCAGTAAATGGATTGGGGCTTGAAGTCACATTGGGTTATTTCTTATACCCGATGATTATGATTATAGTGGGTCGCTTTTTTTACAATGAAACCATGAGCTTGTTACAGTGGGCGGCCATTATATGCGCAGGTCTCGGTATCACTTATGATATTTTGCAGTACGGTGCAATATCATGGGCGACTTTGTTCGTTTGTTTGGGCTATCCACCTTATTATCTATTGCGTCGTAAGCTAGCAGTACCACCAATTACCGGTCTTATTTCTGATTTGGTTTTGTTGTCTCCAGTGGTCTTGGTTGCGCTATATATGAATGGTGGATTTGAGTTGGTGATGGCAACTGATAAGCTTTGGTATTTTTTACCATTATTGGGCATTATTAGCACAGTAGCGATGTCACTGACCATGGTTGCCAGTCAAAAGCTGCCCGTCTCGCTATTTGGCACTTTATGCTATCTTGAGCCAATATTTTTGTTTATATTTTCTATTGCGATTTTGGATCGTAGTATCGAAGACGGCGGTTCAATCCAGATGTATAGCATGATTTTTGTGGCTCTATTGATGATGATTGCTGATAGTGCGCTTGGTTATTTGGCACGTAAGCGTGAAGATCGCTTGCATGGTTACAATGAACCGCTAGTGGGTAGCTTCCCGCCGCGCCGTCGTCTGAAGAATCGTAGAATCAAAGGCGTGCTCACTGCCCATCGATTTCGTAAAATTAAAAAGTACCAGCAAAAGATAGATAAGATGACACGTAAGATTGATGCGCTGCATGCGAAGTAAAACATATTGATACTTAACAATGCTGGATAGATGTGTTTTCGCAAGCGCGCTACACAGTTATTAATATGAAAGGGTAACTAATTACGTTATTATCGATAGCAGTGCTGTTACGCTCAAGAGACTACAGGGCGTGTTATATAAAATAATATCGTTTACTCACAATAAAAAACCAACTCCAAAAGTGCGACTGGCTGTGACAGTTTTGTTTAGTATGAGATGAGTGGTCCTGATAGCTTGATGTCTGGGCCACTGTCATTTTTGTGATTGGTATCATTAGGATCTTTTATGTTAAATTTACACCATTTAAACAACTCTCGTTCGTTTCGTATTTTATGGTTATTAGAAGAGTTGGAGCTAGAGTACCAGCTGACGAGTTACGAGCGAACCAAAGCTTATCTCGCTCCCGAAAGCCTCAAGAAAGTCCATCCACTAGGTCACACACCAGTGCTAGAAGTCAACGATCGCGCGCTGGCGGAGTCAGGATTCATTATTGAGTATCTGCTGAAACATTACGACACCGATCGCCAGTTCAAACCTGCAGATGACAATGAGTCTGCTTGGGAAGCCTATACATTTTGGCTACACTTTGCCGAAGCGACAGCAATGCCACAACTGGTGATGCGTCTGATATTTAGCAAAGTGGTGGAAAGATCACCGATGCTCATCAAACCAATCAGTAAGGGTATTCGTAAGCAAGTTGAAAATGGGATGATAAAAAACAACATCACCAATAACTTAAATTTGATGGAGCAGCATTTACAAGACAATCATTGGTTCGCTGGTGAAAGTTTTAGCGCCGCAGACATTCAAATGCATATCGTGGTAGCGGCGTCCAATGCACGTGCTGGACTGGACAAGGTCAGATATGCAAATCTATTAAACTGGCTCAAACGTTGCCAAGAACGTCCAGCATTTAAACGTGCTGAAGAAAAAGGCGGTACGCCAGAGTTTTAAAGTTATAATATGCTATTGTGAGCGTTTTTAATTAAATTTAACGATAGTCTAATCAAAAGGTAGTGGCATGAGTGATCAGAACAAGCTGGCGAACAACAAAGCGTCTGATAATGGTAGAGACGCTTCCCGTCAAGAGGTTCACGCGCAGCAGGTGTCGATTAAATCATGGACACAAAAAATATTGGTGGTTTTATTATGCATCGCCAGCTTTTATGGTGGCTGGAAGTCTTATGAATCCAATATGATAAACGAGTGTGCGGCGAATGGCGGTCAGATGGTTGAAGGTCAAAAAACCATGATATGTCAATTGTCGTAGCCGTTGCGCTTCATTAATCAAAGACGTGGCTTATGCTTCAGCTAACTTTTTTAGGTACCTCAGCAGGTGTGCCAACCAAACAGCGCAATGTGACAGCGCTGGCTGTTGAGTGTTTGAATCCTTACGGCTCAGGGAAAAGCCCGCAACAAAGCAAAAAATCGCGACCTTGGTTATTAGTGGATTGTGGCGAAGGGACGCAGCAGCAACTGTTACATACTAAATTATCGTTGCATCAGCTGGCGGCTATTTGTATCACGCACGTGCATGGCGACCATTGCTATGGTTTACCTGGCTTGTTGGCAAGTGCCGCGATGTCAGGTCGCTGCGAGCCTTTAACAGTCATTGCACCACAAGCCATTGCGACACTTCTAGAAGCTATCTCTCAAACTACCGAGTTATATTTACCGTTTGCCGTAAACTTTATGGCGATTGAAGACGTACTGTCTGAGCAAGGAAATACAAACAAAGTAGATATTCGCTTTCATGATCAGCATCAGCTGACAGTAGATATTCACCCTCTATCACATCGGGTTGCTTCTTATGGTTTTGGTATTACCCAAACCATAAACCGCCGTACGCTTGATACAGATAAACTGAGGGCAGAAAACATCCCAGCAAGTGCTCTGTGGGGTAAGTTGCAGCAAGGTCAGGACGTCATAACCGAAGAGGGTAGGACTCTATATTCGGATAGTTATGTTATCAATGACCCCCAGCGTACACGGATAGTGGTCGCTGGCGATAATGACACACCAGGCTGTCTCACTCCTGCGCTAGTCGATACGGATTTATTGGTGCATGAAGCGACTTATACGCATGAAGTATTGACTAAAATTCAAGCCAAAAATCCAGACTTTGATCCAATGCATAGCATTGCCAAGTTGGTAGGTAGTTTTGCCCAAGAGGCTGGACTGGAGAATCTCATCTTGACCCATTTCAGTGCGCGTTATCAGAGTTTTGATAATCCTGACAGTAGCGCGCCAAATATGGCAAGCGTCCGCCTAGATGCCGAAAAAGTGTATCAAGGCAGTCTATGGTTGGCAGCGGACTTTGACCAATATTTGGTAGATGGTTCAGTTGATTTAGCAGAAGACCAACACCCTGGTCGAGTACAGTATTTAGGTTCTGCACTAGGCCGCTCTGCACGTGACCAGAAAAGATGATGTATTGTCAAGTGTCAGCCAAGTGCCAAGTGCCAAGTGCTAAGTGCTAAGTGCTAAGTGCTAAGTGCTAAGACAGATCGTCATCAGCTGCCAATTGTGATTGTCCTATCCAGTAGCGGCTAAACTGATACGCCACACGCCCTGATCGTCCACCACGCTCTGATGCCCAGCGTAACGCAGCTGCTCTGACATTATCAGGTAGTGCTTGGTCAGCGCCTTCAGCATTCTCTTCTTCCGCCGCATTCTCTAGTGTGGGCTTCTGTGCAACAGATAAATAATGGTTGATGATTTGTAGATAAGTCGTCTGATCCATCGGGTGAAAGGACAGCCAAAGACCAAATCTGTCAGACAGGGATACTGTCTCATCGATGGTTTCATACGGATTGACTTCATCGGTCTGGCCGTCGTAGATATTGACGTTGTCTTTCATCAGCTGAGGCAGTAGATGTCGGCGGTTACTGGTAGCATAGACCAAAAGCTTGTCCTGTTCTGAGTCAAGCGCACCATCCAAGACACTTTTTAACGCTCGATAACTTTCATCTTGACCATTGAACGCCAAGTCATCGCAGTACACCACGTAGCGGCATTTACAGTCAGCTGGCAGTGCGTTGATCGCTGCTCGAACCTTATCGAGCACCCGTAAATCATCGCGAGCAATCTCGATAATGCGTAATCCTTCAGCCTGATAAGCCTGTAACAAGGCTCGGATAAGTGATGATTTGCCAGCACCACGTGTCCCTGTCATCAAAACATGGTTGGCAGGATAGCCTTTTAAAAACTGGCGTGTGTTCTGTATCAGCTTTTTCTTTTGCGTATCAATTCCATGCAAGTCTTCTAAGGTTAAGAATAAATTGACCGCTAGTGGCTGTAAATGACCATTCTGACCACCGACCCAGCGATAGGCAAGCTGGGCAGGATCAATCTCGATCGTTGGTGCGACTTGCTCTTGCAAATACTGACTGAGCAGGTCCAATAGAGGAGTGGGCAGGGCATAATGGGTAGATGAATCAGATGGTTGTGACATAATTGTTCTAACACTTACGATTGTATTTGAATTGGATGGGTGTGGTCTTACAAAGGTTTGATTGCGCGATACAACAAAACAGTACCACAAATAACAGTGCTGCAAAAAGCAGTACCATAAAAAACAGTATTACAAAAAGGGTGGTGTGTCAGAAAGTATGCTGGAGTAATAAAAGAAGGGTGACAGCCGAAGC
>NZ_JAKDUI010000165.1 GCF_030457785.1 Psychrobacter sp.
ACCATTTATTATATACAAGAATAATAACTTTGTTTTACACTGTCGGGTTACTGCATATTAATTTGTACGTTTTCATTTATGTATACGAACTAGGTTTGTATGCTCATACAACAGGAATAAATTATGGCAATCGATGTAGTCGTCAATCAGCGACATTTACAAATTCAACTCAAGCAGTTGGAGACTGTGTGGCACACGGTGATTAATGGCTATAACTTAAGCCAAGCAGCGACGGTATTACATACCAGTCAATCGAGCCTATCAAAACATATTGCGGCGCTTGAAAATCAACTAAAGACCGACGTCTTTGTCAGACAGGGCAAACGCCTAACTGGCTTGACAACCATGGGTACAGCACTGATGCCACATATAGAATCTATCTTTGCTGAAATTCGTACTATTGAGAATCTTAGTTTGGATTATAACAATCCAAATATTGGTACGTTAACGATTGCCACCACGCACACACAAGCACGTTATGTCTTGCCGCAAGTGATCAAAGAATTTAAAGATCTCTTTCCTAAAGTAAATTTAATCTTGCAGCAGGCTGATCCAGAGACGATCGCACAGATGGTTATCCGCGGGCAGGCAGATATAGGCATTGCCACTGAATCTTTACTGCACAATAATTACCTCAGATGCCATCGTTATTATGACTGGACACACCGAGTGATTGTGCCAGTCGACCACGAGCTTGCTAGCCAAGAATCAATCGACCTGCCAACCCTTGCTAGCTATCCAATCATTACCTACCACGGTGGCTTTACTGGACGCGGAACGATCGATAAAACATTTGATGACGCAGGACTGGAGCCTGACATTGTGTTAGCAGCGCTTGACGCAGACGTCATCAGTACTTACGTCGGTCTAGGTTTGGGCATTGGCATCATCGCAGAAATGGCATTTGAACCAAGTCATTATCAGAATCTAACAGCCATTCCAGTCGATCACTTTGGCCGCTTCACCAGTTGGATGGCGGTACGTGACGATGCAGAAGTCCGCCAATACGGTAGAGCATTTATGGAGTTGTGCCAAAAGCAATTCAGTTAAGCTCTAGATTGCCTGACAACTAAATGTATCAGCTTCTATTAACGACGACAGCAGTAAGTACCTTCAGCAGCACTGTTATTTACCAATAACAGTGCTGTTTTCTTTCTGTCTTTTCCAAAGCCTTATCCTTGTCAGACTATCATCGTTTCAATTTAAGAGTAGTACGAGGCAGCCAAGTACAGATGTATATCTGATACTTCAAGTGAGATTAACGCTGTAATGCTTTCATAGTGGAATGGCTGTATTAAGTTTTGTTATCCGAGTCGCTTCCCATCTTTATATTCTAGGCAACCACCCCATTTATATCAAAGACCGAACTTTAGGCCCTGTCTATGTTTAAGGTATACATAAAGATCATGACATGCATAAAGTTCAAGAAGTACATAAAAATAAGATAAATCACGTCCTAACGATGTTCAATATATTCTACAATCATGCCGCTACAAGGCAATATCACAAAATCAGGTGAGTTATGAATAAAGCCATTCCATTATCTTTTCTAGATCTCGCGCCCGTTCCAGAAGGCAAACCCATCGCTGAAGGTGTCATTCAAACAGTTGAAATTGCAAAACAGGCCGAAAAAACTGGCTTAAATCGTTACTGGATGGCAGAGCATCACAACATGCCAGGTATCGCCAGTGCAGCAACTTCTGTACTGCTATCTCACATCGGTAGCCAAACGAAAAGCATACGTATTGGTTCTGGTGGTGTGATGCTACCGAATCATGCGCCACTTATCATCGCTGAGCAATTTGGTACATTGCAGGCATTATATGGCGACCGTATCGACTTAGGTCTAGGACGTGCACCTGGTACGGATGGTGCAACCTTTCAGGCACTGCGTCGACAAATGAAGGATGCTGAACGCTTTCCACAAGACGTACAAGAATTAATGTACTTCTTGGGTACTGATACAGACAGCAGCCCTGTCCAAGCGTTTCCTGGCGCAAAGTCTCAGGTTCCTATCTGGATACTAGGATCGTCTCTTTTTGGGGCGACCTTAGCAGCACATTTGGGGTTGCCTTATGTTTTTGCTTCTCATTTTTCACCGCAAATGCTGACACAAGCAATCAGTACCTACCGTGAGCAGTTCAAACCCTCTGTTTATCTAGACAAACCATATGTAATGCTAGCTGCCAACTTATTACTCGCTGATGATGACGCCACTGCCGAGTATCATTTCACATCAACCCAGCAAAGCTTCGTACGTTTGCGCCGTGGTGAAACGGGTCAAATACCAAAGCCCACGCACGATATGGATAGCGTTTGGAGTCAATCAGAAAAAATGATGGTAGACAATGCGTTGTCGGTATCATTTGTTGGTTCTGTCGCAACCGTTAAACCAAAACTTGCTGCCTTTATGGCCACGCATCAGCCCGATGAAATGATTATTACTGCCAATATTTATGATCAAGCAGCACGTGTGCGTTCACTTGAACTTACAACTGAACTAAATTTGTTTACTTTACATTAAGAAGAGACATTTGCATAATTATTGATACACCCTAATAAGAAGAATACTATGGAACCCTCAACTGCTATTGGCTCATCAATATTTTTGTACATTGTCGCATTCATCGCCGTAATGTGCGTTGGCGGTTACCTAACCTACCGTACCAGTTCCAAACGCAAACAGCGCCGTGAAGAAAAGCGTAACCTTAATAATCAGAAAAACCTAAATTCGTAAAAAACCCCTCTTTCAAAACAGAAAGAGGGATTTTTTTAATGACTCAAAGTTTTATGAGCACACAGTAGTTTTGTAAGCACACAACAGTGCTATGAGCCTACCATTAAACCAATATCTACTCCATAAGCTCATACGTAAGATTATTAGCGTACGTATATAAAATAGACTACATCCACCCTAGCCCGCGCAATACACCTGCCCCAATAGCCATCCCAAACATACCAACCACCGTAGTAAGTGCCAAAATATTGGCTGCAAGTACATCATTGCCACCCATTGCTTTTGCCATCACATAGCTTGCAGCAGCAGTCGGTGACGCCACCATCAAGAATAATACACCCATATGTACTTCAGACAGCCCAAACCCGATTCCAACTAAGATAGCGATAATTGGTGCGATGATGATACGGCCAATGCTAGCCTGCATACAAAGCCCAGAAAGATGTAGCATGGATTTCAAATTAATACTGGCACCAGCGCAAATCAACGCCAACGGCAGCGCGACTGCTGCCAATAAGTCGCCAATGGTATGAATGACACCTGTGGTTGGCGGTAGCGGTAGTGCCTTGTAAATAAATGCAGCCAGTAATGCCAATATGAGCGGGTTGGTGAATAGCTTTTTCACGATCATCGTACTGCGGCTAACCCATGTATCATCTATGCTTTTGGATACGCGACTGAGTGTAATGACCGCTAAAATATTAAATAAAATCGTCACCACACCCATATAGACAGCGCCAATACTCAGTCCTGATGCTCCATAAGCATTAGCAACCGTTGCTAGCCCAATAATGGCCATATTGCTTCGATAGACACCTTGGACAAAAACCCCTTGATCCGCTGGACGGCTGACGAAACGTTTGGCATAAAGCTCTGCGCCAATAAATAAAATAAAAGTGACCAAAATACCAGCCACGATTAAGACTATTTGTTTTTCGTAGTCAACTTCACTATCGACAACACTAAAAAAAAGCAAACAAGGCAAACAGTACTTGAAAACAAAGCTTGATGATTGATCGATAAATGTCTTGCTTGCCTCTCCACGTCTTTGCATAAAAAAGCCTAACCACATTAAAACAAGGTTAGGCAAAACAATGGTAATCGCAAAAGCAATGGCTTCGATCATAGATATACTCAGTGCTACGACATGCTCACAGTCATACTTTCAAAACCATGGCAGCTTATATTAGAGGTTGATTTAAGAGGTTTGTGCAGTTCAGTCAGTGGTCATCTAAAGGTTTGAAAAAGCCCACAACGACATCTCATTATGGGCTGTTTGAAAACGTCTATGCTCGATTTTATGAGCTATTTACTAAGATTCCAACGTGGCTTTCACTTTCTTTTGTTTTTTGACCGTCATGGCTAATAGCTGAATGGCAGCGGGCGTGACACCACTCACACGCCCAGCTTGCGCGAGCGTAGCAGGACGTACTTTCGTGAGCTTTTGAACAATTTCATTTGACAGACCTGAAACAACACTATAGTCAAAATCGACTGGCAACGGTGTATTTTCTAGACGTTTCATTTGTTCAATCTCGTCTTGTTGACGATCTATGTAACCAGCGTACTTCACAGAGATTTCAATTTGCTCACCCACCTGAGCACTCACTTGTGACTCAGTAACAGCTGCAATATCAGAGAAATGAATCTGAGGACGTTTTAGCAAGTCAAAAGCCGTCGCTTCTTTACTCAGCACTTCACCTGTCTGCTCTGTCACTTTTTTCCCCAAGGCGTTTGTAGGCGTGGCCCACATGTCTTTTAGGCGTGAGGACTCTGTGGTAATGGCTTCCATTTTTTGTTGATAGGCCTGCCAGCGCTCGTCGTCAACCAAACCAAGCTTGCGACCAGTTTCGGTCAAACGTTGGTCGGCGTTATCTTCACGCAGTAGCAAACGGTATTCAGCACGACTGGTAAACATCCGGTATGGCTCAGTCGTCCCGTGCGTAATCAAATCATCAACAAGCACACCAAGATACGCTTCATCACGGCGTGGTGTCCAAGTATCAAACTCACTATTATTACTCGTCACGAGTGCTGCGTTGGTACCTGCCAATAAACCCTGCACCCCTGCTTCTTCGTAGCCAGTTGTACCATTGATTTGCCCTGCAAAATACAAACGATCAATAGACTTAGTCTCAAGTGTCGGTTTTAGATTTTGCGGATCAAAGTAATCATACTCAATAGCGTAGCCTGGGCGAGTAATATGCGCGTTCTCAAGTCCTTTCATGCTATGAATGAATTCTAACTGCACATCAAATGGCAGGCTGGTTGAGATACCATTTGGGTACAGTTCGTGCGTGGTCAACCCTTCTGGCTCAATGAATATTTGATGGCTGTCTTTATCCGCGAAACGATGGATTTTATCTTCTATCGATGGACAATAACGTGGACCAACACCTTCGATTTTTCCTGAGAACATCGGAGAGCGATCCAAACTTTCACGAATGATATCGTGGGTACGCGCATTAGTATGGGTGATATAACAGTTGACTTGCTCAGGATGCATAGCAACATTACCCATATAGCTCATCACGGGTAGCGGCGTATCACCAGGTTGTACTGTCATCGCACCAAAATCAACGCTGCGTGCATCGATACGTGCGGGGGTGCCTGTCTTTAGACGACCTACCGGCAGTTTTAACTCACGTAAACGATCTGCTAGCTTGATAGATGGCTGATCTCCTGCACGACCACCTTTCGAGTTTTCTAGGCCGATATGAATCACGCCGCCTAAAAAAGTGCCTGAAGTCAACACCACGGTTTCAGTCTTAAAAATGATACCAGTTGAAGTCACTACTGCTGTCGCGCGACCGTTTTCTACTAAAATATCATCAGCGCCTTGCTGAAACAAATCCAGGTTAGGCTGATTTTCAAGCGTATGGCGAATGGCGGCTTTATATAAAATACGATCTGCTTGCGCGCGTGTAGCACGCACAGCAGCGCCTTTGCGACTGTTCAGCACACGAAACTGAATACCCGCTTTATCCGTGGCCAATGCCATCGCACCGCCAAGTGCATCAATTTCACGCACCAAATGCGACTTACCAATGCCGCCGATGGCAGGGTTACAGCTCATCTGCCCCAACGTTTCAATGTTATGTGTCAATAATAAAGTCTGCGAGCCCATACGTGCAGCAGCTAAAGCAGCCTCCGTGCCAGCATGACCGCCACCGATCACTATCACGTCGTATTTTTTTGGGTATTGCATGTATGCCTCACTTGACTCTCAACGTTGCTTTAAGTGCATTAATACCTTACCTGCATGGCAGGCTCGAAGCTGCAAATCAGCTATAAACGTTAGTCGAATTAGAATAAAAAATAATAAGAAAATAGCGATC
>NZ_JAKDUI010000166.1 GCF_030457785.1 Psychrobacter sp.
TGTGTCGGATATTAGAGCGTGTTGTATTAGGACTATCGTTGACAACGCCACAGCCATGCGTATGAGCATCCAGTCAGCCGTTTATAACTGACTACCGTGTGCTAACGCATAAGCATGCATTTGATACAGATGAGTCGGTGGCGACTGGTCTGTTGTCCTCGTGGGAGATGTCCCATACAGTGCACGCCCAAGTGCTTGTAGGCTGGAACCTGTGGTTGCGACATCATCGAATAACAGCAGGCGTTTGACAGGAGGGGGTTGGATTAAGGCAAATGCATTGTCTAAATTCGTCAGTCTCTCGGCACGTGTCAACCCTTGCTGGCTGATAGCATCATCGACTCGCTCTACACCCCGCCAGAGCGGAATCTGCCAATGTTTAGATAACTGCGCAGATAGAATGCTGACAGGATCAAAACCGCGTTTGACCAATCGTTGGTTGGTCGTCGGCATGGCGACAATCACACTGTTGCCAGCATGGCAGCCATGAGGTCGTGGTAACTGACGCAATACATGGAGCAATAGCGGCAGTTTGGTCATGTCTTCGTCATGCTTAAACGTTCGAATCGCTTGACGAATTGGATAATCGTAGTAAGTCGCTGCTTGGATAGAGAGGGTGATACCAGCAGCAATATCAACCGTAAAAGGTTTGGGCAACCACACAACACTATCATGACAGGCGGCACATAACAGACCACGACTCAGATTGCGTCTGACTTTATGACGACGCTTATCAGGGACTGTCTTTTCTGTGGGGCTGATAGGCTTATCAGTCGTAGAGGCAGCGGATATAGCAGTGACGGACGTAGAAGCCAGATCTGTTGCAAGATGCGGTCGTCTAAAATTCGGTACGCTGCGACAAACACGGCACAACTGACAGCGTATATCGATATACTCTGCCAGCCAAAGCCCAGTTTGATAGGGAGCCAGTCGCCGCATCATCTATTGCTCTTCATCAATAATACTGAGGTTTTCGTCTCTTAAAAACCTTTCCAGTCATTTAGTACGATGCCGAAACCAATGGAGGTGTTTTCATGATTGTAATCGATGATTGATTGACCATAACCTTGGAACAGTTGCACATAGCCGTTGACGTTTTCTGACAATGGATAGATATAATCAATCTGTGCAGCGCCTTTATTGGTGCCTGGGTTGTAGCGTAGCGTACCGCTTAGGCTTTGTTCATTGGGCAAGTCATATAAAAACTTGATATCCCCGTAGCCCATGTAGTCTTCAATATCAGGGTTGTCCTCGCTGCTGTCATCTTCATTTTTTACTCGCGTCCACAATCGCGGTATGACTGACAGATTGCCCCATTCTGCGCCTGCCAACAGATATGCACGGTTCCAAGAGCGTGATAATGGATCATCTTGCCCATTAGAGTGATGTATAAAACCCCCGCCTAACATACGCAGACGACCACCAAAAGGTAAATCAGCGGTCACTGGCTGGGTTAAAAACACCTCAGGTTGATAATCTGTGGCGCGGAATGGTCGAGAATTATCTTCGTTATACACCTGCCAATGAGATTCTTGGGTATAACCAAACCACAAGTCAGCATTGGTATCGAACAAATCCTCTGCTACTTTTGTCTTTAAAGACACTTGAAACTTCAGCTCAGTTTCACGTAACTCGTTAGACGTAAAGGTCTCTATATCTTGCGTTGGTGAGCTTGGCGTCAAGTTTGGATCAAAAGTATAATAGAGTGGTAAGATATAGGTTGGTCTATATGGTCTGACCGTCCAAGTCCCTCGCTCACTGTTTTGATCCAAATCATAAGACTGACTCAGTGGAGTATACCTTTCGATATCTGTTTGGGTAACACCCACATCTGCAAGCAGTTGTTCTTCTTTTTGCTGCTGCGTCAAGCTATCTGTATCTAAATACTCAGTGTCGTTAAGCCCATTATCAGTAAACTCAATACCGGTAGACTCATCATCTATTGAGTCAGTAGTTTCACCATCGCCTGCGGTAGAAACGACAGTAGAGTTTTCTTCTAAAAAAACTACCTGCGGATTACCCGAGAGTGTGCTCTGGAAAGTTTTGGCCAAATCCACTGGCTGCTTGGTCATCGTGTAGCTTGGTGTTTCACCTTGCTCAGCAACTTTGTCAAAACATGCCAAACGTGACGCACTATTTTGTACTTGTGAACATTCAGAAAACAGCTTTGCCTGCTTGGCAACGAACTCTTTACTGATCACTTTTTGATACTGACCGCCAACCATAGGATCTAATGATTGTTCATCGCTGCTTTGCGGTAAAACATAGTCTTCATACTCATAACTCTCATGATCTAAACCAGCTTCTGAGGCTGGTAGCTCAAGTTCAGCTTGCTCATCAGTGGCAGCTTGAGCTTGAAATGCAGCAAAGCTCAAAGCAACGGCAATGGCGATACGTAGACGGCTATGCAGACTCCGAGACGGTATTGCATTGCTGCGCTGTGATTGACGTTGAATCGTAATATGGGCAAACATAGGTGTCCTTTATCTAACTGGCAGTAAGATCAGCAGAGTATCATTTGAGGTAATTAATATGGCCATTAGCGTCAACGCTAAAATCGAAATAAAACGAGATAAAATCAGTCATTTTTGGACATCGAGTGTCATCACTGAACGGCATTGAGCTTTGCAGCTATCCTCGAAGTTGTTGCCTTATTGTAATAAAAATACACAGACTATACCAGCGCTAGTATTGCACAAAAGGCATGTGTTATGCACGCGTTCATCCTGATAGTGATAACAATGCCTAGAGATATTTTAATCCGAAAGACAAGTAATATAGATGAAAAAACACCACTACTAGGACACACTCTGAAAAACTAAGATACACTCCGAAAAACTAAGACACGCCCTGACAAACAAAAAGCCAACGCGTACCTGAGGCACCTTGGCTTTTTCTTTATAGAGAGTATTCCTTAGATCAGCTTATTGGTTGAGAGCGCTTAACGTTTGCTCAAATTCTGAGCGACCAGTCTCACCTACCTGCTGATTGACTATTTGACCATCTTGATAATAGATCAAGGCTGGCGGACCAAAGAGCTGATAACGCGCTAAAATCGCTTTGGATTCATCTGTGGTTTCTGTGATATCCAACTTAACCAACTTCCAGTCCTGCATTTGTGCTGGGCGATTTTGAAATAAGTTTTTATCCATGATACGACACTCAATGCACCAATCAGCCGTCAGATCGACAATGACTTTTTCATTGCTTGCAAGGATAGCATCTAGCTCTGCAAGCGTAGTGATGTACTCATCAGTAGCGCTGCTACCACCTGCTGCAGGTTCACTTCCTGATTGCATCATCACAGGGGCAGCACTCAATGATGCCAGTGGCTGCAAGCTATCGTCATTCCCTAGGGCCGCACCTATCAGTAAACACGCTGCCCAAATACCAGAGATAAGACCTAGCGCTTGCGTCAACATGCGCCCGCGACCCAGCCAGCTCCACGCCCATGTCGCCACGACCATAAACCACAGCGCCCATACTATCAGCATGGCTGGTGAGATAAAGACGCGCTCAATCAACAGTAAGGCTACAGCAAAGAGCAATAATGCAAAACCTTGCTTGACCCAGTTCATCCACTCGCCTGCTTTTGGCATGATCTTGCCTTGAGTCGCACCGATCAAAATGAGTGGCGCTGACAAGCCAAACCCAAGCACGAATAAGGCTGCAAAGCCAAGCAACGGACTACCAATAGTCGAGACAGCAAGCAACGCACCGAACAACGGTGCAGACACACAAGGAGACACCACTAATGCTGATAAAAACCCAGCAACTAAACTACCCCCAGCACTGCCAAGCTTACTATCACCTGCTTGGCTCAAGCCTTGCATCTTAGTACTGATTGCATGCGGTAATCGAATACTAAAAATGCCCAACATATATAGCGCCAACAGCACAAAAACAATCGCAAAACTGATAAGTATCACGGGGTTCTGTAGCCAACCTATAATACCCAACGACTGACCAAATACCGCAATGATCGCACCCAAAATGCCATATGCCGTCGCCACGCCGATAGCATAGCTGGTGGTTAGCATAACGCCACGTTTGACCGTTGGATTCTCTTCCCGAGCGACAATGTTGGCCACAATAGGTAACATCGGCAACACACAGGGGGTCAACGCCAAACCAAGCCCTGCTAAAAACAACAACGCCAATGCTAGCCAAGGATGAGAGGCTAATCCAAACGGATCACCATCGACGCCGGCACTTGCACTACTATCAATAGCAGCGTCACTACTGGTCATCTGACTGGCTGTTACTTCGCTACCTGCACCAGTAATCGTATTGGTGCCGATCATCTCACCCTCTAAAACATCGCCTTCTACCAAATCATAATCAACGACCTCATCGTCCATTTGCTCAGAGGCAACAGATGAACCACTGCCATCTTCACTTTCTATCGTTGCTGCATTTGGCTCTGATGACGCAATATTTGTATCTGTCTGATTGTTATTAGTTGCAGAGCTACTAGCTGTGGAGGTTGAAGCGGATTCTGCGGTAGACGATTGAGCGGTGCTGCTACTTGAGCTAGCTGCGATAGACTGGGATGGTGAAGCGGCAATGCTGACCGTGGTATTAATCTTTTCAGGTGGGTAGCACAGCCCTGCTTTGGCACAACCTTGCCAACCAATCACCACAGCTGCATCGTTTACACTTGTTCCATCGTTGGTGGTCAGTGTGGTGCTTGCAACCATATTCACCTGATCGAACACCAGCACTTGCCCAAATGTCGGGTCATCGATTGAAACAGGCGTTTGACTAAACTGGAAAGGCGTCGCGTTTACCCCAGCAGGTAGGGTCAGTTCAACTTGGTCTTTGTAGACATAGTGCTCGGGCGTGATATCAAAGTTGATCGATAAGCGTGTGCCTGATTCGGTAGCATCACTGCTAGTCGTGACCTGAAAAGCTTGATCAACCGGCAAAAACTTCTTTTGTGCACTACTGCTATTACCGAACAAACTACCCAATCCCGTTGCTTGCGCCGACGCAGGTGCAAGCGACACCCCAGCGGTAACCAACCCTGTGGGCAGCAATGAGCCACTCATTAATGTAAGCGCTAGCAGAGCAGACAGCTTTTTCGGTCGCTTCGCAGTCTTTCTACTTACCGTCGATAGTGGCTGTTCTTTTGGTGTCTTAGATGGCATGAATGGCTACCTATTATTTCTAATTTTTGAGTCAGATGCTTAGGGCGTGTCTTCGGTTCGATCGATAGTTATTTAACTGGGTTAAAAATGGCTAAATGTTGCCAAACAGCGTCAAATAGCTGACTAATATCTCGATGTTATCTGCGCTATTTTTCTTGTTTGACTACCATTTATCTCATTTCTCTCACCATTTTTAAAATGCAAACGCGCCCTAGCGTGTTAGAGCAATATCAACCTTAGTGCTGATTTTCTCTGGTGGATAGCATAGTCCTGCTTCTGCACAACCTTGCCAACCAATCACAACTGGTGCATTCTTCGCACCTTTGCCGTTATTGGTGGTCAACGTTGTCGTAGCCACAACACTGCGTTGGGTAAATACAGGTACTTGACCAAAAGTTGGATCGTCAACAGAGACAGGCGTTTGACTGAACTTGAACGGCGTGGCACTCACGCCCTTAGGAAAACGTAAGCTGAGCTGATCTTTATAAACGTAGTGTTCAGGCGTAATGTCAAAAGCAATCGATAGTTGCGTGCCTTTACTGGTCGCTTTGGTGCTGCTTTTTACTTTGAAAGCTTGATCCACTGGCAAAAACTTTGATGAACCACTGCTATTATTACCGAACAAACTACTGAGACTTCCAGCCTGAGCGCTCATTGACACTCCCATCGTCAGTGATGTGGTGACAATAGCCAAAACCAGTGCATTTGTTTTTTTTGACACGCGGTTTTTGATGGCAGCAGATTTTGATGTTGACATGGATACTGTCCTTGAGTTGCTGTATTTGATGACTGATGCTGAGAATGTCATTACGGGCATGCTTATCAATATCATTGATATTCGAACAGCAAGATCATAAGAACATAATAAATCGT
>NZ_JAKDUI010000007.1 GCF_030457785.1 Psychrobacter sp.
AACAAATATATTACGAACGATTCTAAAGATAAAACCCAGTTCAATGACAGAACTGGGTTTTATTTGGTTGAAAATAAGCAATTCGTTAATACTTTTCAAGCTCCGAGAGCATTTGCTCTCGCGCCTTATAAATCCTACGCAAGCCAAGCCATAAACTAATACACATCACGATCAACACCGAGGTAAAAGGTAAGCCTGTACTCACCGAGCCTGCTTGAATGGTTTTTAGAGCTTGTGCACCGCCGCCATAAAGAAGAGCAATAGCAATGAGGCCTTGAGCAACAGCCCAAAATATACGCTGATATATTGAAGCTTCAAGCTTACCACCTGCTGTAATCGTATCAACCACCAAAGAGCCTGAATCTGATGAGGTCACAAAAAACACCATTACTAGAATAATAGCAATTAAAGAGGTGATGGTTCCTAGAGGAAGATTTGCCAACATCTGAAACAAGGTTAAGGAGGCATCACTAACCCCACCTGCCAGCTCGCCAACTTGATTGTCATATTGGCTCAATCCTGATTGTCCAAATACCGTCATCCAGACAATAGTCACAAGCGTAGGGGCTAACATCACCGAGGTAATAAACTCACGTACGGTACGGCCTTTTGAGATACGAGCAATAAACATACCTACAAATGGTGACCAGCTGATCCACCATGCCCAATAAAACACGGTCCAACCATGAAAGAAATCACCATCACTGCGGCCTATAGGATTAGATAAGGGAATAATATAGGTTGCGTAATCAACGACGGTGGTACCGATTTTGCTTAGCAGTCCGAGTGAGTTACCAACGAAAAATACAAATAGCAGCAAAGCTAAAGCGACCAACATATTGACGTTACTCAACAGCTTGACCCCGCCATCAAGACCGCGTGCTACTGATATTGTAGCCAGAGCAGTGACGACAACTATAATAACAATCTCAAGTGAATTACCCGCAAAATTCCAACCAAACAAATAGTTGAGTCCACTGGCTGCTTGTTGGGAACCCAAACCTAATGAAGTTGCTAAACCAAATATCGTCGCTAGTACAGCTAATATATCAATAATATGGCCAGGCAACCCCCACGTTTTTTCTTTAAAAATGGGATAGAATACAGAGCGCATAGTCAATGGAAAGCGGAAATTATAAGCAAATAAAGCCAATGACAAACCTACTACTGCATAGATGCCCCAAGGGTGCAAACCCCAATGGTACATAGTTGCACCCATAGCAGCACGGTAAGCTTCAGGGCTGTCTGCTGCCACCCCAAGTGGTGTGCCTGCCCAACCGCTTGCATAAGCTAATGGCTCAGCCACACTCCAAAACATAAGACCGATACCCATACCAGCTGCGAAAAGCATTGAGAGCCACGAGCGCCGATTGAAATCAGGTTTGGCATTTATACCGCCGATGCGGATGCTGCCATAGGGGGATACAATCAATATCAGACTAAATACCACCATGATATTAGCTGTGCTGATAAACAGCCAGTCAAAGCTATTGACTACCCAATCTTGGGTACCATTGAGCCAAGAGTTCGCTATATTAGGTAGTAATAATGCAAACAATACAAAGCCAATAACGGCAATAGCGGTAAAGAAGAATACAGGTCTGTGTAAATCTAAACCCAATATCTCGGTGTTATTTTCACCAGTTTTATGCTCAGTGGTATAAAGTCTACGGCGAAACTTGTCGAGAAGGTGTTTCGGGATCTGTTTTTGCTCGTTCATAGGTGACGAATCTCCTGATGAGTTAGCTGAGCTGGACACCGTCAAAGTATCGACTATTCATTGATAATCAATAGTTTTTGGCAGCTACAAGCTTTAGGTTTTAGGTAATGTAAAAATGCTTTTGAAAGTGTATAAATAGTACAAATTACTGAGTAGTTGGCACTTATTTAGAAGTATTTATAGGAGATAGTAGGTAAAGCCTATATGGAAATAAGCAAATGCTAACCATACAAAGTTAGCTTAAAACGGTAATTTTCAAAAGCGCGCCATGCTAACAAACTGTTTGGTTTTGTCAAATCGTATTGGTAATTGCGCAAATATTCGTATAATAGCTTTCTAATTCATTAATTCTGATCCTATCTCTTATGCCTATCACAGCTTTGACTGACGCTTTTAATCCTATTAACCAGCAGTTATTCCCTATTGAAAACGCTGAAAGGCGTTGGTTGTCACCTGTGCATGGTGCAGTCAGTAGCTTGTGGTTAGCAAGCCTAGTGCAAGCAACGACCTGGGGTGTCGATGACCGATTGAAAGTCGTGGTGACGCGGGATCAAAACCAACTCAATCAAATGGAGACTGAGTTGGCGTTTTGTGGCGTCGATGCTTATGTTTTTCCTGATTGGGAGACACTGACGTATGATGAGTTGTCACCACACCAAGACATCGTCAGTGAGCGTATCAATCTACTGACGGATATGCCAACGTCAGGGGTGTTACTCATCTCTGTACAGGCGTTGATGCATCGAGTAGCACCACCGAGCTGGCTGATTGGTCAGCACTTTGATCTTAGTGTAGGCGATCGATTTGATATCAACACACAACGTCAATTACTGGCAAAAGCAGGGTACCGTGCGGTTGATAATGTCTTTGAGCCAGGTGAGTTTGCAGTACGTGGCAGTATTATTGATATTTTTGCGATGGGTCAGCCCTTTCCGCTGCGCTTAGATTTATTTGATGATGAAATTGAGACGATTCGGTTTTTCAATCCGCAAACGCAGCGAACCTTGACCGTTGATGATCTAAAAGCAATGATGAGTGGCAACGATAGCAGTACGGCTAAAGAAACGCTGTCGTTATTGCATAAATTGCCTGACATCTCTAAACCAATTGAACAATTTCAAATACTCCCCGCAAAAGAGTTTCCGCTTGACGAAGGGCGAGAAACTTTTCGCATGAATTTTGCTGCGATGTTCCCTAATGCCAGCAGTCGCAAATCCGAGTTGCACAAAGATGTGATGGCGGGTATTGCAACGAGCGGATTGGAGTATTATCAGCCATTGTTTTTTGAGTTAGAAGATTGGAAGGCTGAGAGTAGCTTATTTTCTTACTTGCCAAATAACGCCTTATTTATCGTTGATGAAATGATTGGTGAGAAGCAGGCTGATTATTTGTCGCAGATTCAGCGCCGATATGAAGAGCGTCGACACGACATTGATAAGCCCATTGTTGCGCCTGACTTATTATATTTATTGGCAAATACCTTTAACGAGCATCTCAATCACTATCCACGAGTCATTCTCAGTGCACGTAATGAGTTGACGTCTATGACAGATGTCGCCACGATAGGCGAAGACGCATCACTGAGTCAGCAGGTTGGCCATAAAAAGCCTGGACTGGTCACGCTGAGGGCACAAGAACCACCACAACTGGCAGTAAATCATCAAAAATCTGAGCCGCTTAGCGAACTGTTGGATTTTTTGGCATTACAAGCTAATACATCGACGCCTGTTTTGGTGGTGGCTGAAACAGCAGGTCGTCGTGAGATTTTGATAGAGCTGTTTAAAGGTAAAGTCGATGTCAAAGCTTATGACAGCTTTGAAGACTTTTTATCCGCCAATATTAATACGATGATCAATAACGATAAGTTACCGCAGATTGGTCTGACGGTGGCGCCTATAGAGCGTGGGCTTTATATTCCCAATCGTTTGGTAATCATCAGCGAGACACAGCTATTTGGTCGTCAAGTACTACAAACGCGCCGCCGTCGACAAAGTGGTGTGTCAGAAGAGTTCTTAGTCAAAAGTGTTACCGAAATCACTCAAGGCAGCCCAGTGGTTCATATAGAGCATGGGATTGGTCGATACAACGGGCTGATTACTTTAGACGTAGGGGATGGTGAGCAAGAGTTTATTCACCTAAAGTATGCGGACGATGCGAGTATTTATGTGCCGGTGGCAAGCTTGCAAATGATCAGTCGATATAGTGGCGGTGATCCAGCGTTGGCACCGCTACATAAGATTGGCACGGGTAAGTGGGATAAAGCCAAACAAAAAGCCTTTGAACAGATTCATGATGTTGCTGCTGAGCTTTTAAACATGCAAGCAAGGCGTGAAGCCAAAGTAGGTATTCATTTTAAGATAGACCCATCGCAGTATGAGTTGTTTGCCAGTCAATTTGCTTTTGAGGAAACACCTGATCAAGCCAATGCCATTCAGGCGGTGATGGAAGATATGAGGCAAAACCAACCAATGGATCGTCTTATTTGCGGTGATGTTGGGTTTGGTAAAACAGAAGTTGCGATGCGCGCTGCTTTTATTGCGATCAGTGCTGGCTATCAAGTAGCCGTGTTGGTACCGACAACATTGCTAGCAGGTCAGCATGAAGATAACTTCCGTGATCGCTTTGCAGATTGGCCAGTACGTATCGAAACGCTGTCACGTTTTGGTGGCAAAAAACATCAAGATACGGTGTTGTCAGATTTAACAGCAGGGAAAGTAGATATTGTTATTGGTACGCATAAGCTTTTGCAGCCAGATGTGAAGTTTTCGAATTTAGGTTTGATGATTGTCGACGAAGAACATCGTTTTGGCGTACGCCACAAAGAGCGTATCAAAGCTATTCAGACCGATGTGGATAGCATGTCAATGACAGCGACACCAATCCCTAGAACGCTTAATATGGCGCTCTCAGGCATGCGTGACATGTCAATTATTGCGACCCCACCAGCTCGCCGCTTGGCGATTAAAACCTTTGTCATGCAAAAAACAGATGCTCTGATGAAAGAGGCTATATTACGTGAGCTATTACGTGGCGGTCAGGTATACTTGCTGCATAATGATGTGGCCAGCATTGAGCGTATGGCAGAAACCATTCGGGAGCTGGTTCCTGAAGCTCGAGTGGGTGTCGCCCATGGACAAATGCAAGAGCGTCAACTTGAGCAAGTGATGGGGCAGTTCTATCATAAAAAATTCAACGTACTGGTCTGCTCAACCATCATAGAGACAGGTATTGACGTACCAAATGCTAATACCATCATTATAGAACGCGCTGATAAGTTTGGCTTGGCTCAGCTACATCAGCTGCGCGGCCGGGTAGGTCGTAGCCATCATCAAGCATACTGCTATCTGTTGGTACCTTCAATCAAAGGTCTTAAAGGTGATGCCAAGCGTCGTCTGCACGCCATTGAACGTGCAAATACGTTGGGTGCAGGATTTATGCTGGCAAGTGAAGATCTTGAGATTCGTGGTGCAGGTGAAATACTGGGTAAGCAGCAAAGTGGCAACATGCAAGCCATTGGCTTTAGCCTTTATATGGACATGCTAGAGCGTGCAACCAAGGCAATAAAAGCTGGTAAAGAGCCTGATTTAAGCACGCCACTGTCATTGACCAGTGAGATAAACCTGCACAGTTCGGCATTGATACCTGAAGAGTATCTACACGATGTGCATCAACGATTGTTATTTTATAAACGTATTAGCAATGCTGAAGACAAGGACGCATTGACAGATATCCGTACCGAAATGATCGATCGCTTTGGCGTGTTGCCAGACCAAACCAAACAACTTTTTGCTGTTCATAGACTACGTTTGCTCGCAGAGCCGTTAAATATCAATAAAATTGATGCTAATAGTAATAGTCTCACATTAGAGTTCGCTCCAGATACACCCGTCGATGCGTTGGCGATTATCAAGTTGATTCAGAAAGACGGTCAGCGTTATCGCATGAATGGTGCGTCAGGTATTCGATATCAAGATAGCGATAAGCTGGCAACGCCACAGCAGAGGGTCACCATGATCGAAGAATTATTAGGTTACTTTAGCGAACATAAGGTAAAGGAATCTGCTTAGCTTGCTTTCGTCACTTTGCATCATCATGCTAGGTAGAAAGGCAGTCTCCGAGTCAAAGAGTAAGCCAATCAGTAATGGCGCTATTTTATCGGTTAGATAACTGATAAAATAGCGCTACATTATATTTAACTTATTGGTCTGCTAAAGTGCCATTATTAGGGCATGAGTACTTACGTTCTGTATTTTGCACTTTTACCTATTAATTTTTATTTAAGATTTATAACAAGAGAACCCCATTATGTTCCAACTTCATCATAAACTTGCTGCTGATAGCTTTTTAGTGGGTGATTTTCCATTATCGACCTGTCGTTTAATCAATGATTGCCAGTTTCCTTGGTTGATACTGGTACCACGTGTGTCAGGTATCAAAGAGTTGTATGAGTTGTCTGAGGCTGACCAAGCGCAGTTTTTACGTGAATCGAGCTGGTTATCAAGCCAGCTTGCCAAGACCTTTCAAGCAGATAAAATGAACGTCGCTGCATTGGGCAATCAAGTTCCACAACTGCATTTTCATCATATAGTTCGCTATCAAAACGATATACAGTGGCCAAGCCCAGTATGGGGTGTGACGGCTGTCCCTTATACCAAAGAGGTGTTGGCACAGATGCAGCAGACGCTAATGATGGCGCTGCGTGGTCATCATCAGATGCCATTTGATTGGCAAATGCAATCATAGTATTAAAAATAAGCATTAAAAAAAAGCGTTAATCAGTACAAACAAAAAGCCAGCTATCATCGAGATAGCTGGCTTTTTTAATGTGCTTAGAGGCAGTATTAGTGCTTCTATTTATGGCATGGGATTAATGGTTTTCTTTGGCATGATTGAGCGTGTATTTAGGAATCTCGATGGTCAAGTCCTCATCATCAAGCATGACCTGACAACAAAGACGTGAGTCAGGCTCTAAACCCCAAGCACGATCTAGCAAATCAGCTTCGATATCGTCCATTTCCTCTAGGCTATTAAACCCTTTGCGGACAACTACGTGACAGGTGGTACAAGCTTTCGACATCTCACAAGCATGCTCAATCTTAATGCCTTTTTCTAATAGCGATTTACACAAGTTTGTGCCTGATTCTAGCTCGACTTCAGTGCCTTCAGGGCAAATTTCGTGGTGTGGTAATACGGTAATTTTTGGCATAAATCGTCTTTCCAGTGCTAATCAATTAAAAAATAAAAATACAATCTTAGTGTAGTAGCTAAACCACGTTTTAAGCATATAAAATACTAAAGCGTGTTCTTCATTTTTTTCTCATCATGTTCAAAAACAAAGACACACCTTATAAATGAATGGTTACCAGTCTTGAGCGCTAGTACCTGACATACTGGCTTTTACGCTTTGATTCATAATGCGAGCAGCAAAAGCATCACTGTGCGGTTTAAGCTCTGCTTGTTTCGTCTCGATAGTGGCTAAATCATCGGTATTGAGCGAGTCTTGTACTGCTTGGATTTGTGCAGCCAGTGACTGTTGCTCATCAGCAGAGAGTAGGTCAGCAAACTCATTCAGTGCAGATTGTAAGGCAAGTACTTCGCGTTCAGCCTCTACTTTGGTCTCGATTAAAGAGCGTGCGTTCTTATCTTCTTCTGCGTGTTGAAAGCCAGAGACCAATAATTGCTCTTTTTGTTCGTCTGACAGTCCATAAGAAGGCACAATCTCAATTTTACTTTCTGTTTTTGTTGTGGTCTCTTGCGCGCTGACGGTAAGCTGGCCATTAGTGTCAATACTAAAGGTGACTTCTATTCGAGCAAACCCTGCTTTCATCGGTGGGATACCGTACAGTTCAAAGCGCCCTAGTGAACGGCAGTTTTCGACGGTTTCACGCTCACCCTGCACAACATGAACGACCATGCCAGTTTGACCGTCTTGATAAGTAGTAAATACTTGACGTTTTTTGACAGGGATAGGGGTGTTGCGTGGGATAAGTACTTCAACCAAACCGCCCATTGTCTCAAGTCCAAGCGATAATGGAGTGACATCTAACAATAATAAATTATTGTTACTATCACCATTCACCAATTGATGCGCAGTTTGTGCTGCACCGAGTGCAACGACTTCATCTGGGTTGAGACGGCAAAGTGGCTGTTTGGCAAAAAACTCAGTCACGGTTTGTTGTATAGCGGGCATGCGTGTAGAGCCACCAACCAAAATCACTTCATCTAAGTCATTGCTGGATAGTTTGGCGTCACGTAGCACCTGATCACATACACTCAAGGTACGGCGACTGACTGGCTCGGCGATAGTGACCAAATCTTCACGCTGTAGCGTGCCTTGATAAGATTGTGCATTAACAGTGATGTCAATCTCTACATGTTCAGCATCCGTCAACGCTTGCTTATAAGCTTTGGCTTGCTGTGCAAGTATCGACTTATCATGACGGCTGACGTCTTTAGGGTCGATATCAAGCTGCTTGATTAACCAATTGGTCATCAGGCGATCAATATCATCCCCACCTAATGCGCTATTGCCGCCCGTTGCTAATACTTCAAACACACCGTCGGTGAGTTTTAAAATAGACACATCAAAAGTGCCACCACCTAAATCATAGATTAAGTAGTAGCTTTCTTTAGGGTTTTCTTGGTCGGTTTGGTCAAGCCCATAAGCCACAGCCGCTGCAGTTGGCTCGTTTAATAGGCGTAGCACATGAATACCAGCTGCTTGTGCGGCATCTTTGGTCGCTTGACGTTGAGCTTCATCAAAATAAGCAGGTACGGTGATTACCGCGCCTTCGATACTATCGGTTGGTAATGAGCTTGCCGCACGTTGCTCAAGTGCTGATAAAATGCGGGCTGAGACCTCTACAGGAGATACTTCACCCTGAGCAGTAACGAAGGTTGGCATGTCATCTTTATTACCACTCAACTCATAAGGATGTGAGAATTTTATATCAGCTTGACTACGGCCCATAAAGCGTTTTGCGGATACGATTGTATTTTTCGGATCATCTGCTAAGTGAGCGAGAGCATCATAGCCGACAAGTGGCGTACCAGTGGCTGGGTAATAGACAACAGATGGAAGTAGAGTATCTGTGTTAGTACCAGCTTCCAGGACTTGCGCCTTGCCTGAGCGTACTACCGCGACCAATGAACGTGTGGTTCCGAGGTCAATTCCTAGGCCAAAACGATGCTGATGAGGCTGGGCGCTTTGATTGGGTTCGGCAATTTGCAATAAAGACATAAAATAACTCAAGAGATAAATGAAGTAAGTGAAACGATGCGATTATAGTACTTGCATCATTGATAGAGAGTGGGGCTGTCAGCATTAAAGCAGAAGAGTGTTTTGGTTTTTTTCACTAATATACTTGTGCTTTTATAGTGAGCGATTATACGGTATCACTGATTTTATTTTAACCGTTAATATATAATGATAATGGCCTCACAATAAAAATTACGGTCTATAACTTCGTAACTAACCTCTGTTAGCACTGACTATAGATACTGTTATACGGCCTATCTAAACGTATAAGTCGTCATCATCCTGATTTTCGGTAGTTGCTACTTCATCAAGACCAGTCGTGACATCAGCATTTAACTTCACTAAAAACTTTAGCTTCTGTGTAGCATCAATGGCCGTTTCCCAGTCTTCGCTTTGATAGGCAATACCGAAGCGTGAGGATTGATTGGTTAGACGTTGTGTGATCTGCGGATGTAGTTGTTGTAATGTCGCACGGTCTTTGTTTTCAATCGCTTCATCCAAATCAATACGCATCTGCATTGCATCTTCTAAAAACTCTAAATCGGCGATGGAGTGCTCTAGATTTTGCCCTTGATCTGCAAGACCTAGCAGATAGCTAGCACGGCTATCAGGTGAGCTAAGCGTCTGGTACGCTTGATTAATCAGTGCGGATGCTTGCTCTGACTGTTGCTTTGCTTGCGTGGCATCTGCCACATCTTTCGCCACGTTGTCAGGGTGATAGCGTTTTTGTAGTAAACGCAGTTGTTGGTCAAGACGGCTTTGATCGACTTCGAATTGTACAGGCTGTTCAAATAGAGCAAAGAAATTATCAAACTGTGCTTCTGCTGTAATGTCTGTCATATCAACCGCCTTGCTTTTTCACTTATTATAAAATGTTGTACTGCCAATAACTACTGGGTTACGTTTAGCTATGATTATAGGCTCACACAAACGTGATAAGGCCTTAGATAGTAAACGACTCGCCACAGCCGCATTCGCCTTTTTGGTTCGGATTGGTGAATTTAAAGCCTTCGTTCAGGCCCTCTTTTTCATAATCCATCAACAGGCCATCTAAATAAACCAAACTTTTGGGATCGATAAAAATACTCACGCCGCGGCTTTCGTAGCGCGTGTCATTTTCGTCAGGCGTGTCCACAAACTCTAAAACGTAAGCTAAGCCTGAGCAGCCTGCTGTACGAATACCAACGCGAATGCCTTCGCCTGTACCGCGATTGTCCAAAAAGTCTCGAACATGCTGAGCGGCGCGTTCTGTCATTTCAATCATGCCAACTCCCATTGACTATCGATAATAGAGATACTAATTAGATATGACGTTATCGGTAATAACGACTAAGAAAACTCTATATTAAGCTGACAAGTATCGTGATGAACTTGCCAAAATATTGTCTCAGCAACTACTTGAGTAACTGCTAGAAAGTAAAAGGTGACAATTACAGTAGTGTTATTGTCACCTTTTCAGCGTCAGTAGCGCTTACTACGTCGCTACTGTCACTTTGCTAATATAACCAACGCTAGGCGGGTAATATTAGCTGGTTGCTTCTTCTACTGCGTCTGCTGCACCGTGCTTGCCTTTATAGTCGCTAATAGCGGCTTTAATGGCATCTTCGGCAAGTACAGAGCAATGTACTTTTACTGGTGGTAGCGCTAGCTCTTGAGCGATATCGTTGTTTTTGATTTCGCCAGCTTGATCCAAGCTTTTGCCTTTTAGCCACTCGGTAACGAGAGAGCTTGAAGCAATAGCTGAGCCGCAGCCATAGGTTTTAAAGCGTGCATCTTCGATGATACCTTTGTCGTCGACTTGTATCTGTAGACGCATCACATCACCGCAAGCTGGAGCACCAACCATACCGGTTCCAACGTTTTTAGCACCTTTGTCAAGGTTGCCGACGTTGCGTGGGTTTTCGTAATGATCAATAACTTGGTCACTATAGGCCATGAGGTTTTCTCCTAGTTAGGGGATGAGTGATAGACTATTCGTCTTTAAAACAACACTATCGACTCATCGATAATTGGGGTCAAACGCTTAATTTAATCGTTTAATCAATCGTTTCGTAAATATATTTGGTAGCTAACTATTAGAGGGTAGCTACCCTTTAACCGTTTAAGCTAGTGTTTATCGAGCCAGTGCTTAATTTTAGTGTTCAGCCCATTCCACTGAATTTAAGTCGACACCATCTTGATACATATCCCAAAGTGGTGATAGGGCACGCAGTTTATCAACTGCTTCATGCATTTGCTTAACGATGATATCAATGTCTTCTTCAGTCGTGTAGCGGCCGAAGCTAAAGCGGATAGAGCTATGTGCTAGTTCATCAGGACGACCGATGGCGCGTAATACGTATGATGGCTCAAGTGTCGCTGACGTACAGGCCGAGCCCGACGATACAGCCAAGTCTTTAAGCGACATCATAAGTGACTCGCCTTCAACAAAATTAAAGCTGACATTGATAATATTGGGTACGCTGTCTTCTAGGCTACCGTTTAGGTAGATTTCTTCGATGTCTTGGAGACCGTCCCACAGTTTCTGGCGTAGTTTAGCAACGTGCTCGTGGTCTTCTTCAAAGCGCTCGTCAGCGAGGGCAAATGCTGCGCCAAGCCCAACGATTTGATGCGTTGGTAGCGTACCTGAACGCATACCACGCTCATGACCACCACCGTGCTGCTCTGCTTTTAGACGAATACGTGGCTTACGACGGACAAATAATGCGCCGATACCTTTAGGGCCGTATACTTTATGGCCTGAAAAGCTCATCAAGTCAATTTTCATCTCTTCTAGGTTGATGCGTACTTTGCCAGCAGACTGTGCGCCATCGACATGAAACACGACACCTGTTTCACGAGTAATTTCACCAATAGCGGCAACATCGGTAACCGTACCGAGCTCATTATTTACCATCATGAGAGAAACCAAAATAGTATCATCACGAAGTGCAGCTTTAACTTGCTCTGGCAAGATCAAGCCAGTGCTTGGCTGTGGCTCAAGGTAGGTGATTTCGAAACCTTCTTGCTCAAGCTCACGGCAGGTATCTAGTACTGCTTTGTGTTCGATCTTGCTAGTAATAATGTGCTTACCACGAGACTGATAAAAATGCGCTGCACCTTTGATAGCTAAGTTGTCAGACTCTGTTGCACCAGAGGTAAAGACGATCTCGCGTGGATCAGCGTTTAGCACTTCAGCGACTTGCTGACGTGCTGTCTCTACTGCTTCTTCAGCTTGCCAGCCGTAGCCATGCGAACGCGAGGCTGGATTACCAAAGATGCCGTCTACAGTCAGATATTCGCTCATCTTGGCAGCTACTGACTTGGCAACTGGCGTAGTGGCGGCATAATCTAAGTATATAAGGTTGTTATGTTGGCTCATGCTGGGTTTGCCTCGCTGTTCGATAATGTAATAGTGTTTATGTCTTTTATGGATATCTCTTGTATAGAGGCGTGCTGTCGTTCTGATACTGATTGCACGTTTTCCATGTCTAATAATTGCGCTAAAGTTATATTTTTCAAGTACTGTTCGATATGATTTGACAATGCGTCCCATAATTCATGGGTTAGGCACATTGTACCACCTTGACAGTCACCACGTCCTTCACATTGCATCGCGTTAACTGACTCATCGACGGCAGAGATGATGCTCATCACGTTTATTTCTTCTAACGGTTTGGCTAAGAGGTAACCACCTGCTGCGCCGCGGATACTAGTAACAAGCCCATGCTTACGTAGTTTGGAAAATAACTGCTCGAGATAAGAGATGGAGATTGACTGTCGCTTGGCTATGTCAGATAAGGATACAGCGCTGTCTTGTTGGCTGGTCTGTAACGCCAAATCTAACAGAGCAGTAACGGCGTATCTGCCTCGAGTAGTCAAACGCATGTGTCATCTCCAAACTTAAATATCATGTTTATTTAACAACAGTTTCAGTGAGATGGATCTTTAGAAGCTAATATAAAATATGTCACGTAAGCAACTGCTTTCACCATCCGAAAGCTAGGTTGTTTCTTGTCGTTGTTGAGCAACGAATGATTAGCTCGGTGCCTGTAACGATTGAGTCAATTATACTTAATCCTGAGTATTTTAGTCAAGATTAAAATGTGGTCGAATGGTAAATCTAGCTTATGACGGTGATTGATAAAAACAATGATGTATAACTGAAAGTATATATTGAGGGTAGGCGCTAGGAGAAAAGAACCCGTCCTTTCTATTCAGATGTCCAAAATTTACGCTCTTGAGCCAGTTTCTCTATTTCATATGTACGCATAAAAAAGCGCTTAATACCATACAGTAGGTATCGAGCGCTTGATCTTTTGGAAGTGTCTTAGTAGTGATTTACTTGCAGGTAGCTAGTTATTTGAAGCAGGTCACCTATCATTAAGTTATATATTAATAGAAGTTGTGTATTAATAAGTCACTTAGTGGACGAGTCATATTGCTAAACGCTTGGAGTGCTTTTCTAAGAAGTTAATTGATGATCAGCGCCACAATCGAACCCATCATAATGATAAGGGCAGTGGCAGTGACAATCGTCAGCATTTTTTGTTTGCTCTGTAGTTCTTTCACCGTCGTTTCAAGCTCACGGTTTTTAATGGTCAGTGTATTGATTTGAGTCTGTTGCTCGTTAATACGCAGTTTATAGTTTTCTTTCTTTTCTGCCATTTCTGATTCAGAAGGCTTTGGTTTGTCATTGGCCCCTTTGATTTTCTTAATCAGGCTCTGGATTAAAGTGCCGAAACCAAGCTGGACGATAAACTGTTTCACTAACTGAACTTGATTAGATTCGCCACGCATTTGTAGCTTTTCGGTGGTTTCACTATCATGTGTGGTGATGGCGTTGATGACTTGGATGCTATAAGCATTGATAACGACATCAGGTTCACTGCGACCCACTGGTAGCTGAGCGTCTAACAACACTCCTTTGGTGCTAAAAGAAGCAAAAACCTCTACGTGTGGTAGGTATAGACGTAGCGCCACGACAGTATCTTGCTTGGCAAGCGGGTAAGCGGCTTTACGTAATTCGGGGTCTAAACGTAGTAACAATGTCAGCGCCGACTCGATGAACACCAGTATGATATTGAGTAAAGAATGAGACAACGTAGAGCGTTTCATGTAGATAATCCGTTTTATTTGGCAAATTAGCGGGTGCAAAAACAATCAAAAGTCCAGACAAACCCAGAATGTGCGATAAGATTTTGCTTATAGTAACGTCTTTACTATAAAAAGTAACGCAAGTTTCTACCTGCTAGCAAAGTAATACTCTACAATTTACCTGGTAATAAAGACACTGGTATTTGTGACTGGCTATGTATAGTATGGTCTGGCGGTAACTGAAAGGATACAGCCATTGATTGATAGTTAAGCCAGTTTAGCTAAAATGGCGACTTGGAAAAAGCACGCGAGTATTTTATGACACATCAAGCGTGAAATACTTATCAAATAAGTAGTTTGGTGTTCAAAAATATGTAAAATCGCTTGCGCTCCTTATGTCGCCTTGATATAAATACGATAACAAAGCAAAACCCGTTAATTTGAGAGTCAGGTGGTTTTTATTGCTTAACTGCTTTGAGAGCGTTACAATACCTGGCGTGAGCGTGTACTACCCCCTTAAACTTGAAGGAATTTTTATGAATAAGTCAGAATTGATCGATAGCATCGCAGACAAAAGTGGTCTAAACAAAACCCAAGCTGGTGATGCGTTAAATGCTGTAATGGAAAGTGTTGGCGAAGCATTGGAAGCTGGTGATAGCATTTCATTGGTTGGCTTCGGCACTTTCAGCGTAAAAGATCGTAAAGCTCGTACAGGCCGTAACCCTAAGACTGGTGACGCACTTGATATTCCAGCGAGCAAAGTACCAAGCTTTAAAGCAGGCAAAAACTTAAAAGAGCGCTTAAACTAAGCTGTTCTTTTATCTATAGGCTACTACAATTAAACTGCTTCTTATCTAGACAGATACTAAAATATAATGTGATATTCGTTAAAAAACTGGTGTCTGTCGGCAGATAAATAAATGGTCGCTCATAGATTTGCTTATATGCTAAGTTACGAGCTAAGCACCAAAAAGCACCTAGTATTTAGGTGCTTTTTTTATGGCTATCTATAGATTAGTAACTCTGGGTTAGTGACTATAAATAGTGGCTATAAACAGTAACTGAAATCATGAATATTTTGAGTATGTCTCAAAAATCACGTATCATAGGGCGCGCTACGGATTTATTGTTTACATCCAGTACTTATCGATTGAATTTGTAATTTTATCAATAAGCTACACACGCCCTTATTTTGACCATTGCCAGCTTAGATAGCATCGATATAAATAATATTACAATGGTTTTTCATCAACATAGGTTAATAAAGCAGAGATAACTATGGATAAATTGCGCGATTTCTTAAAAACCTGGCCAGGTCGCATTTTATTGGTTTTATGTCTATCGCCGCTTGCGCTACTGGGTGTCGAAAGCTATTTTGGCGGTGGTATCGACCCAAACCAAATCGCTCAAGTGGGTGATTCGAGTGTAGGGCTGTCTGAGTTTCAGACTGCGGTCAATAATCGTCGTACTGAAATCTTAGAGGACGTTGATGATGCCAGTCTGTTAAATGAAGATGTGCTGCACGAACAGGTGTTAAAAGGCCTGATCGATCGGACGCTATTGGAGCAGCAAGCGGGTAAGCTTGGCATGACTGTTTCTGATGACACAATTAATCGTTTGTTGCGTCAAGAAGAGATTTTTGAAGATGCCGATGGAAACTTTTCTAACGATCAGTTTTCAAACTTCTTGCATCAGCGTGGTATGACAAAAGATCAGCTTTTTTCTGAATTTCGAAACCAGTTAAGTCTCGATCAGCTAAATGCCAGTATCGTTGGTACTGCTATTTATCCGATGGAAGGGGTGAGTCAATTGATTGACTTACAGCTAGAGTCACGCAATATTTGGCTGCATCGTTTTAATTGGCAAGATTATGTAGATGAAGTGACATTAAGCGATAGCGATATACAGTCGTATTATGATGCCAATCAAGATACGTTAAAAAGCCCAGCGATGGTAGATCTGGCATATATTCAATTAAGTCCACAAACCGTCCAAGTGGAAGATGTCAATGAAGAAGAATTGCAGCAGCAGTATGACGCTTACAAGCAAGAGCTGGGCGTGGAAGATGAGCGCAGAGTTAGCCAGATTCTACTCACAGGTGATGATGCTCAGAGCAGAGCAGAAAGCATCAAAGCGCGCTTAAACGAAGGGGAGTCTTTTGCAGCTTTGGCTGCAGCAGAGTCGGATGATCCATCAGGGGAAACAGGTGGTGATATTGGACGTTTTAATGCCTCTGTATTTGGTAATGATGCTGAAGCGGTAGAACAAGCTTTAGAAGGTCTGAGTGTGGGCGATGTCTCTGCCCCGATTAGAACCAGTTTTGGTTACCAGTTATTTACAGTAACCGAAGACAATAGCAGCGAAGTACCTAGTTTAGAGAGTATGCGTGAAGAGCTAACAGCTAGAGCAATAGAGTATAAGCGTCAGGAAGTTTACGCTGATAAAGTAACATCGATAAACGATCTAGCGGCAGACGGCTTTGGTATCGAAGACATCGCTCAGCAAGAAAATGTGACGCTGAGAAATATCGAAGATTACCGTAAAGAAAATAACAGATCGGCCCTGTCACAACCAGCCGTGATCAATCAAGCTTTTGATGAGTTCACGATTCAGGATCAAGCAGTGACTGCGGGCATCGAAGTAGGAGACGGTGAGGTATGGGTCCAGCCAAGCAATTATCGTCCGACTGAGACATTGTCTTTATCTGCGGCGACACCAAGAATTACTCAATTACTTCGTCAGCAAAAAGCCACGGCATTGGCATTAGAAGAGGCGGAGGCAGTAGCTGCAGGTATTAAAACACCGAGTGATATCGGTAACCAATCTATCAGCTTTCAGTCATTAGGTGAGTTGAATCGTCAAACCACCGTCTTGTCAGAAAAAGAACGAGGAATGGCTTTCAGTCAACAGGCAGAGGCTGATGCAGTCGTTACCATGGTCAGTGAAACTGAAGCTGGTGCAAGTCTACTGGTCGGAGATCGTATCGAAACAGAGCAACAGTCAGTGCTGTCTGATGCTGAACGAGCGCAAACCGCAAGTATCGTTCGTGACAACTTGGGCCAAGATCAGCTACAGGATTACTTGGACTATTTACGATTGGTGTATCAGGTTGAGATTAATGAATCCAATATGACGAATGCACAAGGTCACTAGAAGCGTGGATTATCGCTCGCGGTAGATACTTTTAAGCCTCAAATAAAAAAAGCCACTGTAAATTACAGTGGCTTTTTTTTTGAGATATCGTTGATGTTTATAATAGATAAGAGCAACGTATCTTGATATTCTCTAAAGTAACAACTGAAGTATATCAGTGACGGAAATGACGCATACCAGTGAATACCATTGCGATACCGTGCTCATTCGCTGCAGCGATCGTTTCATCATCACGCATTGAGCCACCTGGCTGGATGATAGCTGAGATACCAACTTCAGCGGCGTTATCAATGCCATCACGGAATGGGAAGAAGGCATCAGATGCCATCACGGCCCCTTCTGTCTCCAATCCAGCATGTTCTGCCTTAATAGCAGCGATACGAGCTGAATTAACACGGCTCATCTGACCTGCACCGACACCAATCGTACGTTGACCTTTGGCATAAACAATCGCGTTAGATTTGACATATTTTGCCACATTCCAACTGAATAACAGATCAGCGATTTGGTCTTCAGTGGGTTGTACGTCGGTCACGATTTTTAAATCATCAGCTGTAATCAAGCCAAGATCTTGCTCTTGAACGAGTAGTCCACCATTGACACGCTTGTAGTCAAGCTGGGCATCACGTTGAGCTGGTGCTGGTAACTCTCCGCATACCAATACACGGACATTTTTCTTGCTAGCAGTGGCTTCAAGCACACCGTCTTCTATGCTAGGTGCGATGATAACTTCCACAAACTGGTTGGCGATGATTGCTTTAGCTGCTGCTAGAGTTAATGGACGGTTAAAAGCAATAATACCACCAAAAGAAGACTCAGGATCAGTGCTAAAAGCGGTGTTGTAAGCGGCGACTTGATCATCACCGACAGCCACGCCACAAGGATTGGCATGCTTAACGATGACACAGGCAGGATCGATAAAGGCTTTCACACACTCAAGTGCTGCGTCAGTATCGGCAATATTATTATATGAAAGTGCTTTGCCCTGTAATTGCTTAGCAGTCGCAATAGAAGCTTGTTGGCTTTTAAGCGGCTGGTTTTCAGTATAAAACGCTGCATTTTGGTGTGGGTTTTCGCCGTAACGCAAGTCTTGTGCTTTTTCGAGCTGCACGTTGAATGTACGTGAGAAGTTGTCTGGCTCTTGGGTTTCATTGACACGCTTGCCCAGGAAGTTTGCAATCATTCCATCGTATTGTGCTGTATGCTCAAATGCTTTGACTGCTAGATCGTAGCGTAGGGCAGTGGTAAGCTCAGTACCGTCACCTAATGCAGTCAGCACGCGTTCATAATCGGAAGGGTCTGTCACGATACCGACGTGGGCATGGTTTTTTGCTGCCGATCGTACCATCGTAGGGCCGCCAATATCAATATTTTCGATGGCATCATTCATTGTTACATCAGCGCGCGCGATGGTTTCTGCAAATGGGTAGAGATTCACTACAACCAGATCAATACGCTCGATTTGATGGTCGTCCATAACAGCGTCATCAGTACCGCGGCGCCCTAAGATGCCACCATGAATTTTAGGGTGTAACGTCTTAACACGGCCATCCATCATTTCAGGGAAGTCAGTATAGTCTGATACTTCGGTCACAGAGACGTTGTTTTCTGAGAGTAATCGATAAGTGCCGCCAGTAGATAATAAGCCAAAGCCTGCTTTGATGAGGCCTTGAGCAAATTCAACAATATTAGACTTATCAGAAACTGATAATAAGGCAAGTGGGGTTGTGCTCATAAAAAAACTTCCATAAAAAAGCCTGACGTTAACGTCTGGCAAAGTGATGACGACAATTATGACGAACAAACTCACGGTTAATGAGATCATCAATACTAAATTGTCCTGCATAATGATTGTGAGTGGGAATAAGTAAACTCATATCGTTTGTACTACATCAGGTCATAAGTTTTGAGTTTTTTCCGTAATGTACCGCGATTAAGACCGAGTATTTTTGCGCACTTGGTTTGGTTGCCGCGGGTTTGTTCAAGCGCTACAGATAGAAGCGGTTCTTCGACTTGCTTCAAGATCAAATCGTACAAATCAGTCGGTACATCATCGCCTAACATAGCAAAATACTGTCGTACTACGCGCTCTACATGAACTCGAAGTGGTTCTTGCGCTGTATTGGCATGACTGTTTAAAGACAACTCAAAATCCTGAGGAGATGGATAGTTGTTTTCAGTATAGTCGGCAGGGTATTCAGAACTGGTAGTAAAATGACTGGCATGATGCTGCGCATGGGGTGCCATAGGATAAAGTCCTTGGAGTTGGAAAAATCAAACCATAAGCTATCAGATAGCTATTATATCAAATTAATGTGTAGTGAGCGGACAGATTGCTCAGTATCTTGACCGTGTTATCGATTAAAAGGCATAATTTTTGACACTATATCTTGTGATATCGTGTTTTTAAAATTTGGTTCAGTAGATAGGTGCTACGGTGACGTTGCTAATTTGAGTGTTGGCCACTGGTATGGTGAACATAACTTGTTGACGGTTGTTGGCAGTTAATTGACGTTGGTTGCCTAACAGGTAGTCGTCTGGCGCGGCGATGAACTCTCCAATCAAGTCGTTTGATCCATAAACACTGACTTTGATATTAGGGTAGAGCTGAGCTTTATCGTCTTGATTATTTATGGTGGCGCTGACATCACTATAGGTACCTTGGGTTCGGATTTGGCTGGTTTGATGTTTGATACCAGTTATAGTAAATGAGTTTAGGTCAGCATTGGGCAAACTACAGGCTGCAACCGAACATATGGTGTGTAAGCGATCTGCATGAGCAGGATGTTTAACCAATGTTTCCAGATGAAAAATGACGTACTGGGCAAGAAGTAGCAAGACTAATATCAAGCATCCAAACACCCACAGTATGGTTATAGCAGAATATTTCGTTGGCGTTGGCGTATACGTTGCTTGAATGTTATTTAATCGTTCATCATCGGTATTGTATTTTTCTGTGAAAGGCACGCCCATATCAAGCAGTATTTGTGACAAGTCTGCCTTAGATTGAGCTGTATTTTCATGATGCTTCTTTTCAAAATATTGTTCGAGCCACGGACTTCCAACCTTATCATCAATATTTTTATGGGTGTTGGCCACCGAAACGTTATTGCTATGATTAGTATTGCTTTCCTGAGTTAACCAGGCATCCATAGTATTTAGTGAGTCATACTCTGAAAAATCTTCTGTTGGTCCATTGATATCGGTATTACTCTGATTCACACTGTTGAAACCCGCTTTTATCGTTGTCTGTGATGGTTTGGATGAGTGGGAAGATAACGAATGAGTTGTTAGATCAGCGTTAACAGAAGATGCTGTTATTTTTTCAGGAGCTACCACAAGATGCTTATTAATTAAAAAGCGTTGAAGACAATGGTCGCATTTAACACTGGTGTTTATATGGTCTAACTGATTTTGTCTCACTTCAGAGTAGGCTTGGCAATGAGGGCACTGGGTTTTAATTGATGTGGTCATAAGGTCGAATCCAAAAAAATTATGGTGATCAGTACCGTCTACTTATCCACCAATAGCTGCCTATTATTGACCCTAAGAAAAAGGGTGAAATATACATGATATTTGTTCACCCTATATCGTAACAGATGTAAATGATTGTTGCTAGTCTGTGAATATACCAGTTAAACGTTGCCAGTGTTGATCTTCTTGGGCAGTAAACGCGTGCTGTGGATCAAGTTTGAAATAAGGCTGGTAAGCAGCAATGACTTGTTCAGCTTGCGATTCGATCAAGCCAGCCAATACGATACGACTTTCAGTTGTAGCTAATGTGGCAAAATAAGGGGCTAAGCCGATCAGTGGTTTGGCTAGAATATTGGCAACGATAAATTCTACCGGTAGAACGTCATTTTCTGTGCAATAGTCGCTAAACGCCTCTGGTAAGAATGCTTGTAGACGATCGCCGACATGATTGCGATCAGCATTTTGGTTGGTTGCCAATACGGCTTGTGGGTCGATATCGACCGCATATACTTGGCGCGCGCCTAATAACAAGGCTGCAATACCTAAAATGCCAGAGCCGCAACCATAGTCAATCACAACTTTATTTGTTAGGTCTTGCTCTGTGAGCCAATCAAGGCACAAACGAGTCGTGGCATGATAACCAGTACCAAAGGCTAAGCCTGGATCCATAATGATGTTCACTGCCTTAGGGTCAGGCGGGGTTATCCAATTAGGGACTATCCATAAGTTATTCGCGCACTCTATCGGGTGATAGTTGTTCATCCACTCGCGCTCCCAATCCTTGTCATCGACAGCGCTGAGCCAAGTACGGGTGGCTTGTACTTGTGCTGCGATGTCATGACTCAATTGCTCAACAGTCTGGCGACTACCGGCATCCGTGCCCGCATCAAATAATCCCGTTAGGATGACTTCGTCCCATAATGGCGACTCACCTGGTAATGGCTCGAACAAAGGCTGGTCACCTGCATCATCTAGTGCGATGGATAGCGCACCAGCATCTAACAGCAGGGTTTCGACCAAGTCGACGTTTGCTTTCTCACATTGTAAATGTAGTTGTTGCCATGCCATAAAGATAACCTTAAGCTGAGTAAAAGAGGGTTAGGAAGTAGGTGTAGGTCTAAAATAAAAAGTAGCTGATGTATTTTTACAATAGCTACTTATGTATTAAGTCGTTGGTTGGGCTTGGTGTATACTACTGCAAGGCTTGCTGAGCTTCTTTGATCACACGTGAATTGCCTTGCGCCTGCCCTGATCTTAGAATAACTTGCCATAATGCTTGTCTGCGATTAGTATCTCTAGAGACACTAAGTCCACGACGAGCCATCGCTTCCGCCTTACGTGGCTGATTCTTTTTTAAAGCAACTTGTGCCAAATAAAAATACACTGCAGAAGATCTGGGTTCTAAGCGTTGTGCGCGGGTAAAACTGGTTTCTGCATTGGTCAGATCGCCAGATTTTAACTGACTGACACCTCTTTGCATCAGATTGCGAAACGCTGGCAGGTTACTGTTATTAGAGGATGCCTGTTGAGTCTGTTGCTGTGAGTTTGCTCTGGCACGCTCTAATAGATCATTGCGTGAAGGAGCTGCTGGTTCGGGTGGCGTATATTCGTAACCCTCTCGCGACGGCGTCACAATGATTGGTTCCGGCTCAGGTAGCGTAGGTGACCACACAGGTACATCCTGTGTCAGTGGGTTTGAGGATTCATAAGTGTTCGACGATTCTTCGTTCTCAGTTGGCAAACGGCTGTCATCGGTAGATCTGACAGTGGGTATTTGAGTTACGGTCGTTGGTTCAGTAGTACTTGTCTCAGCAGATTGCGTGGAATCGGGTGTGTCTTGCGGCGCTGGTGTCGTTGTTTGACTGGTCGTGGTTGCTATCTCAGAAGGGCTGCTAGGCACAGTTTGGCAGGCGCTCAGACTAAATATACCCAAAAAAGCACTGGCTGCAACGATTGTCTTAATAGATTTGAGCTGCTTTAATTCTGCCGTAGTGGCTTTTTCACTTGAGATACTTTGCTTCATAAATGACAGCATGCTAGAGCCCTTTTCTAAGTTTCGTAATCTGAGTTTCGTAAGTTTTAGAACCATTCAACGGCACGGTCATACCAAGTATCTGCATCACCGTCATTTGCATCACCGGCGTCATCCTCTGAAGTTTCTGAGCCTGCATCGCGGCGTTGTTGGTTGATCGCTTCTTGCTGGTTTTGCCATTGAGTCTGTTCGCGAGCACGTTCTTGCTGGTACAAGTTGATGGCGCAGCTGCTGGCTTCTTCTGGTAAGTGCGTAGATAGTATAGGCAAATAACGCGCATCTTCGCAGCGTTCGTTAGACAGTTTGCCTGAATTGTTTTCTAGCCACAACCATTCTATCCCTTCAGGTTCAGGCAAGGCGACAGGTGTCAGCTTTAAACGATTCATGTAATCAACCCAGACAGGCAAGGCACCGGAACCACCACTTAATCCGATTGGCTCATTATCGTCACGACCAACCCAAACTACGCTGACATAGTTGCCACTATAACCTGCAAACCAAGCATCACGATAGTCATTGGTCGTTCCTGTCTTACCAGCAAGATTTAAATTGCTACCAAGTGATTGCGCACGTTTAGCAGTGCCGTTTGATACCACTTGTTGCAATGCGTAGTTGGTTAAAAAATTGGTCTCAGGTGGAATGCTGCGCTGAGTGTTTAGCCCAGTGCGTTGTAATATGCGCCCACGATCATCCACCACCGTACGGATACTATGGATAGGGGTGCGGAAACCACCAGTAGCAAAGACCTGATAGACACCAAGCATATCCATCGGGCTGAGGTTGATGGAGCCTAATAGCGTTGAAGGATAAGGTGGAATTTCTTCTTGGACGCCTAAGCGTTGCAACTGTCTAGCAAAAGTATCGACACCAAACTCCATACCCAAGCGGACGGCGCTATGGTTATAGGAGTTAGCAAGGGCTGTGGTCAATGGAACATAACCATGGTCACGATTAGAGTAGTTTTTTGGGTTCCATTTGCTGCCATCACCCAGATTAACCGTAATGGGGGAGTCATCAATTGAGCTTGCCAAGTTATAGCGACCACTTTCAAGCGCGGTCATATATATGACAGGCTTTAATAAGGAGCCCACTTGGCGTTTGGCATCGACAGCTCGGTTAAAGCCAGTAAATGCGCTGCCGCTACCCACTACAGATACCAGTTCACCCGTTTCAGGGTTCGCGCTTACCAAAGCGCTTTGTAGCTCTTCAGTCCTGCTGTTATTACGGCGAAGCTCACCGAGTTTCTTGTCAACGGCTTCATCTGCAGCCAGCTGAGCAATCGGGTCTAAAGTACTGATAATAACCAGCCCTTCGTTTTTGAGATCGTCAGAATAGTAGACGTCATTCAGCTCACGCTTGACGATATCCAAAAAGTCAGGGAACTGGCTTTTGCCTTCGACGGGCTTTTCCACGATACCAAGTGGCTGCTCTAGGGCTGCATCGTACTCTTCTTGGCTGAGAGTGCCTACCGTTAGCATGTTATCGAGTACCACGTCACGGCGTGTTTTTGAATCATTTGGGTGACGGCGTGGATTATATATACTCGGACCTTTTGCCATTCCGACCAGCATTGCCTGCTGATCAATGCGCAGTTCTTTGAGTGGTTTATTGAAGTAAAACTGCGAAGCCAAACCAAAGCCATTGATAGAACGGTTGCCGTTCTGCCCTAAGTATATCTCGTTCAGGTAAGTCTGTAGGATTTCATCTTTGCTATAATGCAGCTCAAGCAAGACAGCCATCAGAGCCTCGTTGGCTTTACGCTTGAGTGTACGGTCTGAGTTGAGATAGAAGTTTTTGATGAGCTGCTGGGTAATGGTTGAGCCACCCTGCATAGAACCACCAGAAAAGTTATTCAATACTGCTCGTGCGATGCCGCGTATCGATACGCCTTGATGCTCATAAAAAGCACGGTCTTCGGTAGCAATCAATGCATCGATTAATGGTTGCGGCACGTCATCCAATGACACTACCAAGCGATCTTCGTTGCTATCTGGATAGATACCACCGATATTCACCGGCTCTAAGCGAATGATGCCGCTTTCAGCGGGCAGTGTGCTTTGAATTGAGGCGATCTTGTTGCCCGAGATAGTCATTTTAATGACCTGCTCGGCGTCTGTATCGTTGGCACTGTAACTAAACCCACGAGTATGGATGAAGTAAGTGTTGTCTACTCTGTGATAAGTACCTGTGCGATCGTAGGAGGCATTGCTTTGATAGTTTAGAAGCTCCAGCCACGTGTTCATTGTGTCTCTATCGACGTTTGCCCCTTGATACAGCTCAAGCGGCTGTGAATATACTTTGGCAGGGATATCCCAGCGCTTGCCTTCAAATTTTTGAGTAATGGTACGGTCAAGTTTGATCAAATATAATGCCAACAACACCATGCCAGCGATGATAATAATTAATATCAGGCTACTAAGTACCAAGCCGCGCTGCTGTGAAGGAGGCGTGCTAATAGTAGGTTTAGACGACTGTGTTGGACCAGATTTTGATAGCTTGAAATTGGATTTTTGCACTGATATCGCACCATTTAGGGGTAAAAAACTGCCTCATAATGACGCAAATTGAGTTTTTTTTCAATCTATCATCATCAATGCGGGCATTCATTGTTAAAAGGGTAATAAGCAGTTACCACTGCTCGTGGTAGCTGCTTATAGTATAAT
>NZ_JAKDUI010000167.1 GCF_030457785.1 Psychrobacter sp.
TCGTTAACTGCTCGTGCTTGGGCGCAACTTTAATTGTTGGGTTTGGTATTACTTAGTGCATGGTATTGAACAACACAGGTATAAACGATACAGGCATGAACGACATAAGTATTAACAGATAACCGTTACCTATCAAAAAAACAAAAACCTTCAATGCCACAATTTTACTGTGGTTATTGAAGGTTTTTTATTTGAATAGTGCTATAGTAAAGCTACTATTAGCTGACTATATGCCATCAAGGATGATGCCATGCCCCACATTGACTTTAACCACCCCCCCTTTGATGTACTGACCTTGTCCGAGCGTCAAAGTATCAGAAAAAACACCAGCATCCGCTATCTGGAAAAAAACGAAAGGCTACCAACAGAAGAGTTGCAACACTTGTATGTGGTCATGAAAGGCCAGATTGAGCAACGTCTTGATGACCGTTTTGTCGCTTCCTACTTAGGGAGCAATCATTCCGATGAGCTCAACAACAACGATTGGTTTGATAGCCGCCGATTGCCCAAATCCACGAATAAGCAGTCCGAAAAATTACAAGCCCAAACGGTGGCAACCACAGAAACCACTCAACCTTATCAATTCTATGCGGTTGAAGATACGTTGCTGCTACAAGTCAGCGGTACTGCAGTGGACAAAATCAGTGCACAAAACCATTTAATACGGCAGATCCTCTCAGACAAACTGCCAGAAAAACTAAAAGCACTACAACAACGACGCAGTAAAAAGCCCACAACCTCCTACGGCTACGACGATCAGCAAGAAGTACAGCAAATCATGCTCCAACCCGTGATTGACGTCCATTTGTTGCCCGTGCACATCGTCGATGCCAGTCAGAGCTTGTTTGACGCGGCAGACGTAATGACCAAAGCAGGCCTAAAACATGTACTGGTGCGCCCACTTGATACCTCAAATCACGCTCATCATAAGCCATCCGGAACAGGTCATCTCTTAGGTATTTTGACCGACACTGATATTTGTCGTGCAGTCAGTGAGCAACAAAACCCCGCCACCACCCTTTGCGAGCGTTACGCCAATTTCAACCTACGCACCATCAATGCCAACGATGAAATCGGCGATGCCTTGCTCACCATGACTCGCTATCGTATTCACAGGCTACCGGTCATTGACCACCATGGCGATGTCTCAGGTGTGCTTGGACAAAGTGACATGCTCGCTCATATTGGTCATCACTCTCAGCTCATCAGTATTCAAATCGAACAAGCCAAGGATTTTTCTAGCTTAGCCACCGCTGTCGATCAGATTGGTCGTTATATTCGCGCACAACATCAAAATGGTGTCAAAATCGGCAATATCAGCCGTATGGTACAGACTCTCAACGCGCAGGTGTTTACCAAGCTCTGGCAAATGATCGTACCTAACGAAGTACACGACAATACTTGCGTCATCGTCATGGGATCAGAAGGTCGTGGTGAGCAAATCATGCGTACCGACCAAGACAACGCGCTCATCATTCGTGATGGCTATACTCATCCTGACTTGCCACAGTTTGCAGATACTTTTAATAGTCAATTAGCCAACCTTGGGTATCCACTATGCGATGGCAATATCATGATGACCAACCCTATGTGGCGACAGCCGATAGAACAATTCACCGCACAAATCAGTTTATGGTTTAACAATACCGATCCGATGCACGGTATTTATTTATCAGCCATACTCGATGCTGACTATGTCTGTGGTGATGAGTCGCTACTGCAGGAGGTTCGACGACATCTAAAAACCGCTCACCAACAATCAGATCCTATGTTTGTCCGGCAGTTTGCACGAGCAGCGCTACAATTTGGTGACGTCAATCAATGGTGGCAAAAGTTTGCGCCTTTACTAGGCGGCAAGGCCGTATCGCAAGATATCGATTTGAAAAAAGCTGGAATTTTTCCATTGGTGCATGGTATTCGTGCTTTTGCATTAGAAAACGACATATTAGACGTCTCTAGCACAAAAAACCGTCTTAAGGCGTTGGTACAAGCCGGTATCATAAACCAAGAACGCGCCGCCAATTTATTAGAAGCCCTAGAGTTTTTTATGGCACAGCGGCTCTCCGTCGCCATATCAACCGATGATAGACATGCTCGGCAGGTCAACCCTACAACCTTAACCGCCCTTGAGCGGGACTTGTTAAAAGAGTGCCTAACAGTCGTCAAAAGCTTTAAAAATGAGCTGCAACAACACTATCAGTTGGCTATCGCATAAAGCTTTAGAGGCAACTAAAGTAACTAGGGCAACTAAGGCGTAGATTTAAACGTTAATATTATGAATGCTTCTTCTTAAGTGAACCATCGGCAACGAACCGTCATGAACGAATCATCGTGAATAAATTATCTTAGATAAATGGGCAGCTAATATGAGTATAAGTTGGCTAAAACCGCTTGCTAACGCTTGGAATAAAAAACATCTTCAACGTCCAGAGTTAGCATCGATGTTTGACAAACCTGCGCCTGATCAATGGGTGGCTATCGACTGTGAGATGACAGGACTAAACCCAAAAAAACACCACGTACTCTCGGTCGCGGCGATTCACATCAACGCCAACAGTATTGACACTGGTAGTGGTCTACATCTGGTCTGCAAACCACCTGTGATGCCAGACCGTGACACCATTGTGATTCATGGTCTGCGTACCGCCGATGTAGAACACGGCATGAGTTATGATGAAATGCTGTCCTTGTTGTTGCCTTTTATAGGCAATCGACCAGTTGTGGGGTTTTGTCCTCAGATTGATATCGGTTTTTTAAATCCGTTAGTCAAACGTTATATGGGCACTACCCTACCCAATGCAGTGATTGATATTCGGCAGCTATACAGTAGACGTATGGGCAGTCAAATCCAAGGATTCTCTAATAAGTCGCAGAGTCTGGCCAGTATTTTAGCGCATTATGACATTCCTAACTTGGGCTCTCATGATGCATACAATGACGCCATCATGACGGCCATGGCATTTTTCCACCTGCGCTAATGCCCGTCCACATAGGGCATTGCGATATTGAACCAAGCCAGCCACAGCCACTATAATAGCACTCATCGAATTTTCAACCAGCTGTCACTGCCTCAAAATCAGTGCTCTGCATCTACGTGAAAAAACCAACTCATGTTACTATAGAGCGTTTATACCACCTGATGAATGCCGACCATGCGACCCACTCCTACACGCCACAACCCACCTAGCTCCATAGCCTGCCAAACAACTATCTGTGACCAAATGCGATCATATCAGCAGTCGAGCAAACGCCTATCAAAACTTGCTTTATTAACCAGCGTCATGGCTCTACCGCTAAGTGTGCAAGCTACATTGCCAGAAGCCATCCAAACAGCAATGTCACAAGCAGGTTTGACAGCAGCAGACATCAGCATCGTCATCACGCCCGTGGGTAGTAAAAACACCAGCCGCTTGCCAGCTGCGATTCAGATCATCGATAGTAGTGAGCCTGACAACCAATCAACAGCAGATACTGCCGACAACAATGATAACAACGACAACGACACTGGTATTGATGATGATGTCAGCAAAAGTACCTTAGTGACTGTTGAAAAACGAACCATCAAAGAGCATGAGCAACGACTGCATGACAATACCGATGATGCTTACACTTCTCAAAGCCTAGAAAGTATCCCGACAGTACTATCAGATAATCAACACCCAAATGTCGATCACAACCTAGCGACCGACCACGATGCGAACCAGACAAACAGCAATCCTCCCAGTAATAAAGGTACCAATACAACATTAACAACAACATCGACAGAGCACCCATTTTTACCACTGCTGGATCATCAATCTGATATCGCGCGCACACCTGCTAGCACCATGAAACTCGTACCCACCTTTATTGCCTTGGATACACTAGGCGCAGATTTTGTGTGGCATACTCGCGTCTACCATACGGGTGTGGTCATCGGCGACCAACTACACGGCGACTTGATTATTCAAGGCAGTGGCGACCCAAAAATGACCCATGAGCGCTTGAAGCAGCTGCTCTATAAAGTCCAAGCATCGGGAATTCGTCATATCGATGGAGACATCATTGTCGACAGCTCAGTGTTTGATGGCGTCAGTAAAGACCCTGCCGCTTTTGATAACGCACCGCTACGTCCGTACAACGCTAGCCCTGATGGATTCTTGGTCAACTTTAGCACCATCGCCATCAAAAGCTATCCGCTAGATAATGGTCAAGCACAGCTGACTTATACGCCAAGATTGGCAGACTACCATTTGCCAAATACAGTCAGCACACGCTCAGCGGGCTGCGGTCAAGCAAGCTACAGCTTGGCACCGCAATGGCAAAAAAACCAACTGGTACTAAATGCTGCACTGCCAGACAGCTGTCAAGCGCACACTTTTTATGTCGCTTACCCAGACGCCAAAGATTTCACGGCACGAGTCATCGCGAGCAAATGGCAAGAGCTGGGCAACACCTTAAACGGCAATATCGTCACCCAAGAAACCCCTTACGGCACGACAAATCGAAAAAAACCACCCGTGGCGCTATCCGCATTACCGATGTCACCACTACCGCTGGTCAGCTACCCATCCCTTGACTTAACTCAGCAAATTTATGATATCAATCACTTCTCAAATAACGTCATGACTGAACAACTGGCATTATCGATTGGTTCCTATGCACCAACGACTGACGGGATAATCGCAAAAGAGCCAACAACCGATCATGACGCGACCAGCTTATACCAGTTTGGTAAACCCGCTACAGCTGAATATTCATCAGCATTACAGACCATCGACCACTGGTGGTACCACCACCTGCAAACACCAGCACCACATCTGACCAACGGCTCAGGGCTGTGCCGAGACTGTACGATAACCGCTGCCAACTTAAATGAGTTACTCACATACGCTTATCATCACCCAAGCTTTTCCGCTTATGTCAACTCGCTGGGAGTTGCAGGCGTCAGCGGTACGATTACTGCTCATAGTAGCCGCTTGCCTGAGTCAGCGGCCATCGGTCGTGCATGGATAAAAACTGGTACGTTAAATAACGTCACTTCGATGGCAGGTTATGTCAAGGGGCTATCTGGGCAAGATTACGTCGTCGTAGGGCTCATTAACAAGGACGAGGCACTTAATACCTATGCTGCCCGAACCGTGCTAGATACGATGCTTGACTGGACAGCTCAGCACTGATGTATTTGTGCATTGCCAGCTATCTTGTAGAATGAAATGCCGTTTAAATGAAATGCCGTTTAGATGAAGTACCATTGGAACGAATTACCGTTCAGATAATGATCTGCAGACGATAGGTCTTGATGTTGGATTTCTTGATGCCACATACCTTGATATCCTGTATTCCGATGCTATTAGATACTGACAATATTGATAGTTACATTAATTGCTCGTTTTCACCTTTATTAAGGCTCATTTATGTCACGCAAGACACCCAATCTCAGCAAGGCCAACGCTCATACAGACCGCCACTCAACAGTGCCGCTTGAGTCAACACAACCGAAGCTGACACAATATATCGGGTTTTTCTCGATTGGTTATGTTCTTGCCAGCGCGATATTTATGATGATACAAACCAAACTAACGCTAAATGCACAACTGGTCACAGTGCTTTCGATCGCCATCGGTGCTTATATCGCAGTGCATAAATTTATCAAACATCAGCATCGCGCCCTGCAAAAGAATGAAATCAATCGTTTGATGCTCGGCGGCATCATGGCCGTTTGGCTGCTCACTGTCTTGTATTTTTTGGGTGTGTGGTTTTTATTATTTGACCAAGTCAGTCGTGAGGTATTATTTGAGATGACAAAGCAGCGGCCGTTACCACTACTCTCGGCACTGGTAATGATCGTATTGCTGTCTTTGGTCAGCGCTCGCATCAGTATCTGGGCATTCAATCACCTGCTCAACCCCAAAAAAGACACCTTATGATTCACTGTGCTGCACAGAAAGCGGGACTTCATACTAAATAACCCCAATTCGGGATAAGCGCTCAAAAAAAAGATAAAAAAAGAAGTCCGAAGT
>NZ_JAKDUI010000008.1 GCF_030457785.1 Psychrobacter sp.
ATCCTGATTAGGTTATTGGTTATATTTATTTAAAAAAATATAATTGAATGCTAAAACCCCAACCTCATGTTGGGGTTTTTTATATCAATAATCCTAATAACGATACGCAACTTACTTAGCAAAGATAGGCAAAAAAGATTAGAATAGTCGGTTTACTATGCTGTCAGTAGATTTTCAGCGATAAGTCATTATTTTTTCATTGGGCGTACTATGTCAGACAACACCAAAACAGCTTTATCCTCAAATACTGCATCTCCAAGCGATCAAACCACAGCCGCTATCGATACTGCTACCTTACTCATTAAATGCCGTGATCAAGCAGGTATCGTACAAGCGGTATCGGAGTTTATCCATCGTTATGGCGCCAACATCATCACGTTGGATCAGTACTCGACGGCTCATGAAGGCGGTCAGTACTTTATGCGTTTAGAGTTTGCATTGGCAGGGTTGGACGGTATTATCGATAACTTTGAAGCCAGCTTCGCACATACTGTCGCCAAGCGTCATAATATGGACTGGCGGTTACACAACAATGCAACCAAGACCAAAGTCGGTATTTTGGTTTCGAAGTTTGATCATGCTTTATTAGATTTGCTGTGGCGTCATCAGCGCGGATTGTTGGATTGCGAAATAACTTGTGTTGTCAGCAACCATCCAGACTTACAGCAAGCGGTAGAAAACTTTGGTATCGCTTTTCATCACGTACCAGTGTCTAAGGATAACAAAGCAGAAGCCGAAGAAAGTATTCATGAGTTGATGGCTGGCAATGACCTGTTGGTATTGGCGCGTTATATGCAGATATTGTCATCTGATTTCGTCAAACGTTGGCCGATGCGGGTGATCAATATTCATCACTCATTTTTGCCTGCATTTGTCGGCGCAGATCCTTATCGACAAGCCTACGATAAAGGTGTGAAGCTGATCGGTGCGACTGCGCACTATGTCACCGCTGAGCTTGATCAGGGGCCTATTATTGAGCAAGATGTGCATCGTGTGACGCACCGACAGGGCGTCACGGAGCTGCGTGCTATTGGTCGTGATATAGAGCGTAACGTATTGGCGCGCGCTGTGAATTGGCACGTACAAAACCGTGTGATCGTAGCGGGTAACAAAACAGTGGTTTTTAATTAGGGCGGGTTTTTATTAAAGGACCACCAGTATGTTAGCCTAATAATACTGGTTATATTAATACTGGTGGTTATATTTTTGAGCATGCTGCTGTGATTCAATAGTGTTTAGAGCAGCATTTCTAACACGAACTTGCTGCCGACAAAGCCAATTGCTAGTAGGATGAAGGCATAAATGGTGATGTTGGCAGCACGTTTGCCACGCCATCCTGCACGCCAGTTGCCGACCAGAAGTGCCCCGAATAATAGCCAAGACAATAGGCTAAACGCGGTCTTGTGTACTATGTGCTGCGTCATTAAGTCTTCTACATAGATAAAGCCGATGCCCAACGCGGCACTGAGTAAAACAAAACCAACCAAGAGCATATCGAACAGTAGGCTTTCCATGCTTTGTAGTGAAGGCAGTTTGTTGACCCAAAACCGATGAATGGTATGATGCTTGAGCTCGCGAATTTGTAGGCGCAAAAATATCGCCTGTAGTGCTGCCATTAGCAATACACAATAAGCCGCAAGTGACAGTAGTATATGGATTTCAAGCCCGATGCTGATATCGGAAATGGGCTGATAAGGCGCGCGCCCGACATGTCCGATGGTCATTCCGATGAATGCTGTAGGCGCTGCTAAGATGCCGAGGCTGATAATGGGACGATACAAGCTAAACAAGACGTAAAAAAACAAGAAAAACAAACTGATCAAGCTAATCACGTTAAATAAATTGAAGTTTAGACCGTAGAGCGTCACGACATAGGGATAGAGTAACGTGGCATGCGCGAGCATCCCAACCAGTAGCAACCCTAGGCTGACACTTTTGTAGATAGGTTTATCTTGAATCAGCGCCCAACCAATATAAATGCTGACTAGGAGATATGTCAGGCTAGCGAGTAAGAAAGCATAGTGCACAGATATAGCCTCATCTCGTACTGAGCGTAAACAGGTCGCTCAATTTATTACTGAAGTGGTATTATCGGAATGATTAGAATAATGATTCAATTTATCATAAAATGGTAGCCAATTGAGTACCATCTTACTTATTCATAATAAGTGTTTGGCTACGGCAATACGCGTCACATAGACACCAGAATGGGTTGTTGCATAGGGTTTTTGACTCACGCCAACTAAAAAAGTTAGGTCTGCTAAAAACGATTATTTGCAAAACGACTATAAATTTTCAGTCGCTGTGATGCTATAGTGTTGATAATACGCTATTTATTTTCATATCGTTTGTAGAGCATGACCCACAATACTTCATAATATATTTTTTATTGCTGATAAGGCATTGAGCCATTTGACCTGATATTTTAATGACAAATTATATGTTAACCAAGCCTTGTTAACTGCGAATTTTTTAACTGAGAGTTATTTATGTTTGATACCTTAACTGAACGCTTATCATCGAGCCTGCGTAATATCGTGGGTTCTGGACAATTGACCGAAGATAATATCAAAGATACGCTGCGTGAAGTGCGTATGGCGTTGTTAGAAGCTGATGTGGCGCTACCGGTCACTCGTGATTTTGTAAAGCGCGTAAAAGAGCAGGCGCTAGGCTCAGAGGTGCTCAAAGAGTTAGCACCAGGTCAGGCATTTGTAAAAATTGTCCACGACGAATTGACCGAAATGATGGGCAGTGCCAATCAACAGCTGGAGATGACAGGTAAGCCGCCAGTTGTTTATTTGCTTGCAGGGTTACAAGGTGCGGGTAAAACGACCACTGCTGGTAAATTGGCCAAATACTTACAAGAGCGCCAAAAGAAAAAAGTCATGTTGGTCTCGGCTGATGTTTACCGCCCTGCGGCGATTAAGCAGCTTGAGCAAGTCGCAGGTCAGGTGGATGCGAAATTCGTCAACTCGACCACGGATGAAAATCCGATTGATATCGCCCAGCGTGCTATCGAAGAAGCTAAAATTCAATACCAAGATATTTTGATCATAGATACCGCTGGTCGTCTGCATGTTGACGATACCATGATGGACGAGATCAAGGCGCTAACGGCGGCCGTCAATCCATCTGAAACGTTGTTTGTTGTCGATGCCATGACTGGTCAAGATGCGGCAAACACTGCAAAGGCCTTTAATGACGCCTTACCGTTGACTGGTGTTATCCTCACCAAAACCGATGGTGATGCGCGTGGCGGTGCAGCGCTTTCTGTGCGAGCTATCACAGGTAAGCCGATTAAGTTCTTGGGTCGTGGTGAAAAACTAGATGCATTAGAGTTGTTCCACCCTGAGCGTATTGCTCAGCGTATCCTTGGTATGGGTGACGTACTGAGTCTGGTAGAAGAAGTTGAACAAAAGATTGACCGTGATAAAGCCGAAAAAATGGCGCAGAAGATGCAAAAGGGTGGTGCTTTCGACCTTGAGGATCTATTGACCCAGTTTCAGCAAATGAAAAGCATGGGCGGCATGGCAGGATTTTTAGATAAGATGCCAGGCATGGGCGGCTCCGAAATGCAAAAAGCGGTCGAAGACTCTAAACCAGAAGAGAAAGTGCGCGAGATGGAAGCACTTATTAACTCGATGACGCCGTTTGAGCGTAAAAATCCAGATAAGATTAATCCAAGCCGCAAGCGCCGTATTGCAGCTGGTTCGGGTCGTGAGATACAAGACGTTAATCGTTTGCTCAAGCAGCACAAGCAGATGGCAAGGATGATGAAAATGATCTCAAAGCCTGAGGGTATTGGTAAGATGATGAAATCGATGCAAGGGCTCATGGGTGGCGGCAGCACGGGTGGCGGTGGTCCTTTATTTGGCGGTGGTCAGCAAGGCGGTGCTAAAGATGTGAACCCGCAGCAAATGGCTAAGCAGCTGGGACTAGATCCAAACAATATGCCAAGTACAGAAGAGATGCAGAAGAAAATGCAAGACATGCAAGGTCAAGCGCCCAAAAAGTTTAAAACACGTTTTTAAAACTCCAAGCACAGCATAGGATTTTTCTGCATTTAACCTTCATGTTTAACCTGAAGAAACGTCCTAGTTAAGGCCTCAAAACCAATACGGTTTTGGGGTTTTTATTTTATTCATCGTCTTTGCATGACTATGGATAGAGTATGGAATAAAGTACGAAAAACGTAGAAATGATAAAATTCATTTATTCTAAGTGCTATGATAGGCGCTGGTTTATTGAGGCCTGTTTTTATAACGACAAGCGTACAAGTCGAGGTTGTGATGTTTTTAGCAATGGATACCGTGTTTGACCAATGTTCGATCGCTATTTTGGACGGCAGTGGTCAGGTGCTGTCGAGTCAAACTGAGACCGGTAAGCGTCAACAAACGCAGCAAGTATTACCGATGATTGACGCTGCGCTGTCTGAGGCTCAGATCAGTTTTGCTGATATACAGGCTTTCGTTTTTAACCGTGGTCCTGGTGCCTTTAGCGGCATACGGATCAATACGGCAGTGGTACAAGCATTGTCTTTTGCGCATGATATTCCTTGCGTGGGTATCTCAAGCCTGCAAGCGATTGCCCAGTGTGCCCATCAGAAGTACGGTTTGACTGAAGTGTATAGTGCACTCGATGCTCGTATGCAGCAAGTATATTTCGGTCAATATGAATTAAAAAATGATGAGCAAGCAGGTCGTGCTGTTATGCAGCCAGTGCTGTCAAATGATAGCGACAGCACTGAGCAACTATTGGACTATGACAGCCAAACAGCACTTAACCTTGCTGTTGTTGGTAATGGAGCGCCGTTATTGGCATTAGATGGCCAGCAGGTCTGTCATGAGGATGTTCATCCGGATGCCGTCGTCATTGGTCTGCTGGGTATCGTCCAATTTAGCACTTCTGGTGGTACCGATGCTGCCAATGCGTTACCAAGGTATTTACGCAATCAGGCGTGGAAAACGCTAAAAGAGCAAGGTAAAGCTTAAAGGGTCTTTTGAGTCTAGTATGAACAATTTAAAAATCTAGTATCAGATCTGACATCATGTCTAACATCTCATGCACACAATCTATCATTAGCAACGATAATATAGGACAGGCAATAGCGCTGTTTTTAGGAAAGTAACTGTGGATATACTCTTATTAATCCAAGCCGTCATCATGGGTATCGTGGAGGGGGTCACTGAGTTTTTGCCCATCTCTAGCACTGGCTATTTGATTTTGTCAGCCGATGTGATGGATTTTTGGACCAAAGAAAAAGTTGATCTGTTTGTAGTGGTGGTTCAGCTTGGTGCTATTTTAGCCGTTATTTATGACTATTGTGGCAGGCTGTGGCAGGCGTTTATGGGCTTGCTGACTGGCAAAGCAGAAGGCATGAAAAACCCAAGACAGCTTGGTTTAAGCTTGATCGTCGCGACTATTCCAGTGATGCTGGTCGGTTTTACCTTTGCCGATGAAATCAAAACGTATTTGTTCAATCCTATCACTGTCGCTATCATGCTTATTATAGGTGGCTTGCTAATATTTTATGTTGAAAAGCGTCCTAAACCAGTTATCGCCTCAGAAGCTGAAGATGTCAGTCTAAAAACGGCGCTGATGATAGGTCTATTTCAGTGCTTGGCACTGATACCAGGGACTTCGCGCTCAGGCGCAACGATTATCGGTGCATTATGGCTTGGCATATCTCGTAAGGCTTCCGCTGAGTTTTCCTTCTTTTTAGGTATTCCTGTTATCGTTGGTGCAGCATTATTGGATTTGCTCCAGCACGGAGATGTGTTGAGCAGTAGTGAGGATTGGGCGGTGTTGGCAGTAGGCACGATTGTATCGTTCGTTGTGGCACTGCTGTGCATTCGCTGGTTGGTCGCATGGGTCAGTCGTCGGGACTTTACGATATTTGCATGGTTACGCATTATTACTGGGGTAGTGGTATTGTTGGCCTCTTGGATGTTTGGTTATCAAATGGCTGGCTAGACAGTGGTTTGTCGTGATTGGATTCAGGCTTTTGGCTTGAGTAGTAGTGAATCCTGAGCAGTAGTAAATAAAGGAAAGGCGATTATGAGTGGGTTGCAACAGGATTCTAGTAAGGCGACAGCCCTTTTGCATTGCCAGCTACTTTATGTGAGCGAAACGCAACAACCACAGATTGAGCGCCTGCAAGCTTTGATCGAGAAGCATCGATGTCCAATTGTTTTGAATCCAACGTTATTTACCGATAAGCTAAATCAAAAACGACGCCAACAATTAAGTGATATATCGACCCAGCCTATTTTAGTGTTAGATAATAAAGACAAGCTGTCATGGCTCAGTAATGGGCTAAGTATCGCACCAGAGTGGGACAAGTTGCAGCGCCGTGTGGTAAGCGCAGGACGTAAGTCTGAGCTATTATTACAAGCAGCCAAAATAACGTCGGATAGTCAAGTCGTAGATGCGACAGCAGGCTTTGGACATGATAGTTTGATACTAGCCAGTACCGGTGCGCAAGTCGTAATGCTAGAGCAGCAACCATTAATGGCATTGTTATTGTTGGCTGAACAGCAGCGTATGAGTCTACAACCAAATTGGCAAAAAATCATGAGCCGGTTGCATATTATTAATACAGATGCGCTCAGCTATTTTGCAGAACTAAAAGCTGAGTCGGTAACGTCAAATAACAAAATGATTGATGTGGTCTATTTGGATCCAATGTTTCCAGAAGACAGCTATCAGGACAGTAAAACGGGTAAAGGCGCTAAAGTGGGTAAGCTCATGCAGGCCTTGCACCAATTGGCTCGTCCACCGACACTGGACGAAGAGCAACAATTGCTACAAAGTGCGCAAACCATCGTCAGTCGAAATGATGACAGACAAGGCAGGGTGATCGTGAAGCGTCCACAGCTTGCACCGTTACTTGCCAATCTCCAACCAAATGAAAGTTGGCATAATGAAGCGGTGCGCTTTGATGGCTATTTCGTTTAATAGACGTTTGGTTTAATAGACGTTTTTCTTACTATGAATGGACTCAGTTAATTGGCTTGAGTGTTTAAAGATAATGGATGTAGGAGCAGGGAATGTCAGTGTTAATCATATGGATCATGGGAGCAGGGTTATTATTAATAAATATCATGCTGCGTACTCGGATTCTTCGGCTTGAAGCTTCGCTTAAAGAACTAAGAGGCTCACAAGAGTATTTGACTTATCTGCATCAGCAATCACAGGCAACGCAAAATAACAAAGTAGCTACCATCAAAGCACTGCGTAAAAAATACCCTGAGCTGTCACTGACTGAAGCCAATAAATTGTGGCAGCAGATCCAATAATCTCAGCTGAGCACATAAGTCGCATACATAACTTTTTATTGATAAAAATTAACATACCATGACATTTTCAGACAAACTACACGCCTATATGCAGCTGACACGCTTTGATAAGCCAGTGGGTATTGAGTTGTTACTATGGCCTACGCTGTGGGGTGTGGTACTGGCGGCAATGGGTCAGGCTCAGAAACAAGGGGCAGCGGCAGGACTGCCAGATATCAAAATATTTGTGGTATTTGCGCTGGGTGCGATTTTTATGCGTGCGGCAGGTTGTGCAATCAATGATTTTGCTGATCGCAAGGTAGATGGTCATGTGACAAGAACCAAAGGTCGTCCGCTTGCAGATGGACGACTGTCTGCTAAAGAAGCGGTCGCTACATTTGTGGTGTTGGTAATATTAAGCGCCAGCTTATTGTTGTTTTTACCTGTTACTGTATTTTACTGGTCTTTGGGTGCCGTTATATTGGCATTCATTTATCCTTTTATGAAGCGCTACACGCATTTGCCGCAAGTGTTTTTGGCAGCCGCATTTGGTTGGGCGATACCAATGGCCTATGTCGCTGTACAAGGCGCGCCAGATATCTGGTGTTGGTTATTGTTTATCGCGTATATGTGTTGGACAGTTGCTTATGACACCCAGTATGCAATGGCTGATCGTGAGGATGATTTGAAAATTGGCGTGAAATCAACAGCGATACTATTTGGTCGTTATGATGTGATCATTATTTCGCTGCTGCAAACGGTGTTTTTGCTGATTATGGGCGTGGTCATGTGGCATTACTTTGCGCCGACGACGTTGGGTGTGACACCTGTATTTGGTTTGGCGCTAGTGGCGATGATGTTTGCCAAGCAGAATAGCGCTTGTGCCAGCCGTAATGCCTTGGCATGTTTTCAGGCATTTTTAGCCAATATATGGGTAGGGCGCTACGTCTTTGCTCTCATCGTAATCGCGTGCATATGGACGACGTTTAATGGATAAGCTAAATAAGCTGTCGAAACGAAAAGCGAAAAAAACAGCTGCTGCCCAGTCATCTGCCGTTGATTATCAAGCAAAGCTTGCGGCGCATGGTTTGACCCGTGAGCAAGTCATCGCAACTGAGCGTAAATTGGCAAAATTTGCCAATACGATGGACTCGTTAGTGCGTGTGCCTTTCACCAAGCAAGGAATGGGAGCTGATGCAGCGCTGTCGACGATTCCAGTGGCAGGTGACTTAGCTGGGCTAGCGCTGACCAGCTATGCCTTTGTATTGGGTCGTCAATTGGGTGTGCCTGCGCAGAAGATGACACCAGCAGTCAGGCTGGCATTTGTCGATATGGTGGTCGGCGTTGTACCAGGTCTTGGCACAGTGCTCGATATTTTTATTCGTCCCAGCCGTCGAACTTTAGGCATCGTGCACGAACACCTACAGGATGAATACGGCATCACAGATACCATACATATGGATCGACCATTTTTGCATCAGTCATTAGAAGACAAGCAGCAGCAAAGTCGGTTTTGGCGCAATCCTGTGGTCGCTTGGTTGTATTTGCACATCCCTGATATATTAGGGCTAATGGTCATCGTTATCATTGGCTGGGGCTTATGGGCTATGATAAGTTGGTTGGTCAGTCTCTTTTAAGTCTCACTATTTAAATGAGGACACGCTCTAGTAGAAAAGACTGAGATAAAAGAGTATAAAAAAGCGACAAAGGGTATTAGCCTTTGTCGCTTTTTTATGACAAATCTATACGTGAGCGAGAGTTTACCTATTATTCAGTGACGACCTCTGCGTCAGCGCTAATAGCATCAAAGCTTGTGACGTTGTCGTTTTGAACAAGATCAATGGTGCCACCACCTGCATGACTCACGAGCTGAATACTGCCATCCTCGGAGCGATAAGTAGGGTTGTTACCTTGGCCTTCAGGTGCGCGTAAAGTCATTGTTGTTTTATTGGGTAGTGTGACGATTGCATTGAGTACGCCAGCTGCTGAGGTCTCAAAAATGACAGACAATGAGTCACCTGATGCGTTTTCATAACGTACATCGGTGATTTGCGCCCCTTGGATTGCTTGCTCAGGGTCTGGGGCCGCTGCTGCATTGTTTGAGCTGTTTAGATCTGCGGGACGGTCCGCTGCGCCTAGGTTGTCGTCAAGCTCAGATAGATTAATATCGTGTGCTGTGCTCTCGTTACTATTGCTGTCGGCATTATCGCTGATGTCATTATCGTTAATGCTATCTGTGGTATTAGTTTCAGAAGTAGCTGTTTCTGTTATTGTTTCAACTTCTGTATTGATATTATTGGCTGTGTCAGTTTCTGAGTCTTTTTGGCATGCCGTCAGTAGCAAAGCGCTGAATAAAATAGCAGGCACTATTTGATAGTAACGCTTATATTTTGCTGAGTTTCTTGCTGATTTGCAGGGAACAGCGTTCATAATAGTATTCATAACAGGCGCGTTATCCAATGGGCGTGTATTTGGTTCAGTAGACAGTCATCAATAATATATAACCAACCATACCACTAGTATGTATCTTATTTGTCAAATATATCATTAGCTACTGATGGTGATTACGATGGTGCGACTGCTGCCATAATCTCGATGCTCACATAAATAAATGCCTTGCCACGTGCCAAGACCGAGAGTGCCATTGATGAGCGGAATGGTTAAGCTCACGCCAAACAGCATGCTCTTGAAGTGCGCGGGCAAATCATCTGAGCCTTCGAATGTATGGCGGTATTCGGGTTGGTCGGCAGGTGCAATCTTATTCAGCCAGTCTTCAGTATCGAGTCTGACATCAGGATCTGCATTTTCGTTAATAGCTAGGCTGGCAGAGGTGTGTTGCAAAAACAGATGTATCAAACCTGCTTTGGATGAGCGAGGTATCAGTTTATGGATGGCATCTTCAACCATGGGAGTGATGATGTGAATACCACGCGCGTGAGCCGGTAGGGTAAGCGTGGTTTGCTGATAAGACATGGGAGACTCGCTTTAGCTTTAGACTGTTGGGTGCTAGATCACTGGTTGCTATGCCGATTTTTGTTATGTCGCTTTTTATGATACCGTTTTATGTTATCTCGTTTTCCTGTATGCCGATTTCTTGGTAGATACCTTCTAAACATTGGCGGTTGCCGCGTCGCTTGTCAACGATACTGCTTTAACTTTTAGGATTAAGTTCTTAGCAGTCTTAGTTTTAGCAGCAAGCAAGTATCCACTAATTCAGCATCAACTAAGCATCCAACAATAAAGGAAAGTGTGTCATAAGCAAGTTGATTGTCTAACGATAAAAAAACTATGGCGTAAGCGGTGTTTGCAACCGTTTTCGAGATGGTGAAAGTCGAGCCAGCATCGCTGCCGATAATGGTGCAAACGAGCCCAGCATCATATCTGCTAGTGCTTCAGCGCATATCGGTGCGAGCGCATAACCTTTGGCACCCATGGCACTTATTACCCACAGGCGTTTGCTATCAACTAGCGGTCCAACGATCGGATGATAGTCGGGTGTCTGCGTACGAATACCAGCTCTCCCTTGCCACTGTCTCGTATCTGCTGGAATGATAGACGCCATCTCAGGAATAGCGCTGACGAGCTTTTCACGGCTGACTTGATGCTCTTCATTGCGTAACTCTGTGTCTGTATCGTTGCGAATAAAGCTCGCCCCTAGCAAAAACTGAGGTTGGTGATTTAAAGCATGGATTGAGCCTATATGATCCGCTGCTTCTGTAAATAGCGTACAGTACCCGCCGTATTTAAGGGGGATCTTAGGTAAGTGTGCCAGCTGTGCTTCTGAAGGGGTAAACCAAGACAACTGACCGCGAATTTTACGACAATCAAAAATACGGCTATCCAACTGGTGACTCTCAAAAGCTGCGCAAATCACCACATTATCAGCTGTTATAGACAGTGATTTTGTGTGGTGAGAACTGCCTGTAATACAGACCTGACTGCCTGTTTCGCTGATATCATGAGCGTCCAATTGCTGGAAATGGATAAGTGGATGCGTCAGTATGATGTTTTTTAATGCTTGTGGATTGACCAAGCCAGACTGAGGTAAATATAAATTATCTGATAAATCCTGTGACTGTAAGCCACTAGTATTTTGGGCTTGCTCAAGCGGTAGCGTGGTTGCCATATCATCAGGATAGTCTGCGATTTGCTCTGTACCGATATTGGCCTTCATCAACAAATCGAGAGCACCAGTTGGCTCAAGCACTGGCGCTGTCTTTTGTTGCCTTGCCTTGTCATTGATCTTGCGATACAGCCTGCTACTAAAGAGATAGCCAATGGTGTGCAGGTGCTCGTCGACATGGTGAATGGGCGTCATCTTGGGTGCCAGTAGAGCACGAGGGTTACCCGATGCACCTGCCAGAGGCGCAGACTTATCCAATAAGGTAACTTTGATACCGCGATTGGCCAGTGCCCAAGCGGTTGAAAGCCCTGAGACACCAGCACCAATGATGGCTGTATGAATAGGCTTATCGCCAGTGATATCGGTATCATTGAACACTTTATTATCGAGAACTTTATTATTTAGAAATTCAAGACTGGCGGTATCTTTATTAGCATTGTCGTTGCTATTAGTATTGTTACTGGCGTTGCTACTTGTGCCATTACTTGCGCCGTTATTTTTCAACGTTTCTTCATTGTCTACAGCAGTCATTATTGCCGTTAGCATTTCACGCTTGCGACCAAAACCTTTTACTTTTTTAATTTGAAAGCCATGCGCTTTTAGTGCTCGTTTGACCACACCCGCACAGCTATAGGTCGCAGCGGTCGTGTTAGGACGTGATAAACGCTGCATGTGCGCAAAGATATTTTCAGCCCACAACGTGCTATTGCAAGAAGGGGCAAAACCATCTAAATACCAAGCATCGACGTGAGGGTTGGTTTTGAGAGCAGTGTCTGATGTCAACTTGGCGAAACTATTCGCAGCGTCACCGAACCACATATCTACCGTCAAATTATCATCAAAAAAGTTTAAGCGATGACTGCCTGCGATAAGTGGAGGATAGGCGGCGAGTAATTGTTCGATAAGGTCGGTAAGCTCAGGTGCTCGTCGTCCCCATAAGTTGAGTATCTGTGTGAGGTCTGCAAGCGGTATGGGAAATTTTTCAGTGGTGATGAAATGCAAGCGAGCAGTGGCTAAGTGTGGATGACGCTCACGTAGCTGGCGCCATAATTGCCAAGTCGCTAAAAGATTTAATCCTGTCCCAAGCCCTAACTCAGCCACTGTAAAACACTGCATTGGCTTCAGTTTTGCTAGGCGTTCTGGCAACTGATTGTGTGACAGAAACACATGGCGCGACTCTGCTAGTCCATCGGCATGAGAAAAATACACATCATCAAATTCACCTGACACAGGCACGCGATTGCCAGTATCGTCTATTTGCCAATCAATTTTGGCAGGCGTGATAGGCGAAGTACTTGCGTCTAATGCGTCAGCGTTTTGATTTGGCTTGGCAGTTGGCGCAGAATTTTTAGATGTAGGCGTGATCTTAGACATAGATAACTTAGGATTAAGCGATAAAAAGAATGCTACCAGCGCTCACGGCGGACGAACACCAACCACGAGATAAAAACGCCAACTAATAGACTGATTAACACCGTAAAAGAGCCGTATAGAAACAGCTGACCTTTACTCTCATAAACCAAAACGTTGACTTGGGTTTGTAAGTCATTGACTTGGCGCTGCAGTTGAGCATTACGGCTTAACAGCTCTTGGTTGGCATTGGACAACGCTTCATTTGACGGTTGCAGTTGTGCTGCCAAGGTATCGTCGATATCAAGGCTTGTATTAGAGTTGGAGGTTTGATTGGTGGATGCTAACGGAGTAGTGGGGTCAATGCTGTTGGCAGCAGTTGATGCCGCATGCCCAGACATAGCGGTAGTGACTAAAATTACACCGAAGATACCACGAATCATACCGGTAAGACCATCGCAGCAGCATTTTTTTGACAAAAATGAGTGCTGGTTCATGACTCTGCCTGCGGCAATACCTGAATAAATGGTCTGATATCTACGTGGCTGTATACGCCATCACGTAAATAGGGTTCATCATTTGCCCAGGCTTGTGCGGCTTCAATAGAGTCAAAGTCAGCAACGATTAGGCTGCCTGACATATCGTTTTTACCGTGCTCGATAGGGGTTGGGCCAGCGATGGCCAAACGGTTTTCACGATGTAATGCTTGTATGCGGTCGAGATGTTCAGCGCGAGTGATCTGACGTTGCGCGCTGCTATTAGCCACGTCATGACCAATAATAACAAATAAGGACATGAGAGCTCCTCAGCTAGTAAGCCGTTAAATAATGAAGGCTAATTAAAAAAATATCGAAAAAAATTTGGCATGTTCCCAGTCTGAACAATACTTCCTAAAAACCATGAATGCTATGTTTGCTGTGAGTTTTTATCGATGTGGCTTCTTATAGAAAGATGTTACTTCTTATCAATGTTATCTCTTATCAATGTTACTCTGCGGATTTATTCTTCAATGCTGGGTTTAGGTGTTTCTTCAATACTGCAAACTGGGCGATGACAAACACTAACATAATTGGAATCCAGCCGTAAGTTTTAAAGTTAACCCATGCTTCATCTGACATCATAAATGCTGTGATATAATGTAGTACGGCCATAAGGACAAAAAACAACGCCCAAGCGACGGTTAGTTTTTTCCAGCCGCTCATCGTGAGTGAAAAGACTTCTTTCATGGCCAGTTGCATCAATGGCTTATTAATCGCGGCACTTACAAGAAGTGTCAAGGCAAAGACGCCGTTGATGATTGGCGACTTCCAACGCAGATAGATATCATCACGTAATAGTAAAGTACCACCACAGAAAAGAATGGTCAGTATTAAAACGACCCACTGCTGTTTATCAAACTTGCCTTTTTGACGAATGAAGTGAATCGCGTAAACAACGACGGTAGCGATGAGCAATGCACCCGCTGCTGCTAAAATACCGCTCTGACGAGCCGTAACAAAGAAGGCGATTAAAGGAATAAAGTCTAATAAGGCTTTCATAGCAACTGAGGTGTCCAAAAAAAACGTATGGCGTAGTTTACACGTCTACTGCAGCAAAAAAAAGCAATCAACACGATAATCGTGTTATATCATCAGCTTGCTTGATGGTTTTATATATTTATTGCTCAAAAGTAAGTTTTGGCTCAAAAGTACGAACCAATTATCTAGGGCGTGTCTTCATTTTAAAAACGGTGATAAAAATGAGATAAATGGTAGTCAAACAAGGAAAATAGCGCAGATAGCATTATACAGTATCGAGATATTAGTCAGCTATTTGACGCCGTTTGGCAACATTTAGCCATTTTTAACCCATTTAGATGACTATCGATTGAATTGAAGACACGCCCTAGTGCTATGCTGCTTTTATCTATTCTTAATTTTGATACGCTCTAATGCAAACTCTTGCAAAACGCTAAGGTGTTTCTTATGAAATATGATTTACATTGTCACAGTACATGCTCTGATGGTACGTATGCACCAACTGAGGTCGTGCAGCGGGCACATGCTGCCGGCGTCAATGTATTGGCATTGACCGATCACGATACTTTGGCAGGCATCGATGAAGCACGCGTGGCCGCAACTGATTGTGATATGCAGCTGATAAATGGTGTCGAAATAAGCTGCGAGCATACCCTTAGTGGTGGCTATGGTAAAAACAAGTCAACCAATAAAATCATCCATGTATTGGGGCTTGATTTTACTGATCGAGAAAAAATGCACGCAACACTGCAGCAACTGCAAGACAGCCGTGCCACTCGTGGTCAAAAAATCACCGAAAAGCTCAGTGCGCTGCTGGATATCAATTACGATGAGTTATGGCAAGCGATACTTGATAAAGCGAGTGGCAATCCACAAGCGGTTGGGCGTGCTCATATCGGTCAAGTGCTGTTTGAGATGGGTACTGTTAAGACGGTGCAAAAGGCCTTTGATAAGTATTTGGCTGACAACAAACCTGCTTATGTAGCGATTGAGGCATTGACTATGCAACGTGGTATCGAACTGATCCATGCTTGTGGTGGTCAGGCCGTATTGGCACATCCGACACGCTATCAGCTATCAGCCACTCGTGTACGTAAACTGATTGAAGAGTTTGCCGAGCTTGGCGGTGATGGCTGTGAGTTACCAGCCACCAGTGAGCCGATTAGCACACGTAGAATGGTTGATCGCAGTATTGCTGCGAATGACCTTGTTATCTCTATTGGTAGTGACTTCCATGGTAGTAATATGCCGTGGCGACGGTTGGGTGATGTGCCAGATCTGAACGCTGACCAACAAGGCGTCTGGCAGTCTTTTTCCGCGTCTGTATAGGAGATATGTCATATAGCCACTCGCTTGATGACAGTGTTAAGCGAGACGTAGAGTTATAAATCTACAAAAAGTATTGAAACATAGGAAAAATGTTGCCACACTGAATATATGGTAAGTAGAATGTATGCCGTAGATGACTGTTTTTTGAATAAATCTGAATTTATCCGGTTCATGTGAACGGGCTCATATTAACGGGTTCATATAAGTTACTTACGACAATCTGCTGTTGATTCTCTTGCCAGTGCCATTGCTATAATAACAGTGCTGTAATAACAATGTTTTAATACTTTATGTGGTAGCCCAGCTATGTCTGTATCGCTTTCTCATTTAGGCTATAAACGACTCTCAAAAGCAATTTTTGAGTGGCAGGCTGCGGATAGGGCAGCGCTGTTGGCTGTTTTTATTATTATGGAAGTATTGTCACACTGGCTTTGGTGCTTGTTTGTTTGGTGGCAACAAGATGCATTGAGAGCTTACGTAAATATTCCACTTTTATATCCGCTTTGGTTCGGCATCACCGTGATGGGCGTGTTTTTTTGGGTGATCGCTCGACACCTGTCTCACCCGACTAAAAAAAATAATGCTCTAAACACTTGGCAGCTGCTTTTGGTGGTGACTTACACTTTTTATATTGCAACTGTCATCGTCATGATGGGTTATAGCAGCGTATTTGCTGGTGTCACATTGGTCGGTGGTGCGATGTTAGGAATGATGCTGATTAAGCGAAGTTATGCTTGGCGGCTGTTCCTACTGCAAATTTTATTGATGTTATTGGCGATCGTAGCACCTTATTTTGGTATTCAGTTACCTAACTTGCGCGATTTGACAGCCATATATCCTGCTTTTGACCTTCACAACTACTTAACCTATAACGAGTCAATGGCCCTTGAAAACACCATTGCCGCCACAGTTTTTTCAGATGCTGCCTTAGGGTGGGATAGCGTTAGCAATTTGCAGCTGTCGACGATTTTTTGGCGAGCAACTCATGTGCTTTTAGCACTGCCCAAAGCGATATTCATCGTCTATATGTTTCGCATTTTATTGTTGATATTGGACGACAGCAAAACAGAGATATTGAAGCATGCCAATCAAGATGAACTCACCCAGCTGAAAAACCGTCGATCTAGCTTGGTACAGATGAAAAAAACATTGCTGAAAGCACCAGACGGACAAGACTTTAGTGTGATTTTGCTAGATTTGGATTGGTTCAAAAGCGTTAATGACAATTATGGTCACGAAGCAGGCGATCAAGTGTTGTCTGAGGTGGCGCAGACACTTTTGCCGCTGCTGACCGAAGAGTCTATCGTCAGTCGTTATGGCGGGGAAGAGTTTTTGATTGTATTGCCAGACACAAATCATGAGCAGGCGATGACGGTCGCTGAACAGTTGCGGCGAAGCATTGCTGATCACGTCATTCATATCGATAGTGATAAAAGCTGTCAGGTAACTGCCAGTTTGGGGCTATATACCTTAACGAACGAAGAGCGTACTGTCATAAAACGAGAATACGAAAACGTCACTCAGAAAGAAAATCAGTCACAGCCTAGACCAGCCAACGCAGCGAGGTTCTATCGCAGTAGACGAGGAGGCAAGCAAGTTTTGACAGCACAACTGCCCAGTGATATCTGTCAGCGCTTGATATGCATAGCTGATAAGGCTCTGTATGAAGCCAAAAATCGTGGTCGAGATCAAGTGATCAGTGCCAACCGAATACTAGAGTCAGAGGACAGGAGTATCACCGTAAGTTTTGGCACTTAAGGCTATTAAATTTTGATATAACTGACGCTAACCAAGCTGTAATTCTTGTACCAAACTTGCAAGCACACTAGTGGCAAAGCTACCGGTGGGCAACGTGAAGCTTAATACCAATGTCTTTTCATCTTCCCATTTCCAAGACAGTTTTTCTATCAGTAATCGTAGCGTTCGTCGTTGTGCTTTGATGTCACGCTGCTCTAGACCCACTGCGAGCTGTGTTAATAGCGGACTACCTTGTACGACATCGTTTTCCATCGTTGCCGCCACGCCGCTAACCTTGTCATTACCTGTGCCCCACAACACGGCCGTCGGATGGATGTCACCGCTGGCAAGTCTAGTAAGCAAGGTGTCATCTATCGTTTCACTGGCAAAGATGGACCCTGAGCCATCTAGGTTAAATACCTCACCCGTCAGACACCGATTCCAGCTACCCTCACGTACTCTAGCAGCCAGTATCTCATTAAATATTAGGCTACGTGCAGCAGATAGCTCCATGGTATGTTGCTCACGTGGGGCACGCTTGCGCTTACTTTTTTTTGGTCGAGGTCGGTTTTCTGGTATTGGACGAGCAAACAGTCTCAAGGCTTCTTTGATGTTGTTACCATGATAACCAAAACGTTGTGGACCAAAATAATTGGGCACGCCGTTGTGACTGATATTGATTAAGTGCTGGTCAATATCCCGCCTTATTTTTGTGAGTTGCTCATGGTTTGATATCGTCGTGTCCGTGGAGGCAAACTGAATGTCACGCAAGGTAATGATGAATTGATTGGCTCGGTGTGTACCGCGATTGAGTTTTTTATTATGCCAATGCTGCTCGAGGATAGTGATGGTTTCTTCTGCGCCGATATCTGTTGGCGAAAACTCAGATTCTGGCATTATCTTCTTTGGTATGCGTAAGCTAAACCATTGGGTCGTCAGTGCATGACGGTCTTTAAGCCCTGAATAGCCGACATCTCGCAATGGTATCTCAGCCCATTCCGAGAGCAATTTCGCCAGATACGCCGTGTTCATCTTTGATTTTTCAATGTGCACCCATAAGTGCTCGCCTTCATTAGTGAAGTCCAATGGCAATACTTCGTGGACGATGAAGTCCGTTGTCTTGGTTTTATAAGTCGCTTTTTGTAAAAGCGGCGGCGTTGGTTGTGGTAACCGCTCGGTATCGGTTGCAGCTTCGATGTCGATGTCATCATCAGTATCAATGTCAGAAGTATCGAGTGACTGTTGTTCAAATACAGGTTGAGATATCGTGCTATTTGCTATTGTGTTTGACGTTGACAGGTCATTTGGGCTATTTGGATTTTGAGAAGTCATAAACGGGTCTTTTTTGGTGATAAGTGTTTGGCAAAAGAATAAGAAATCGGTGTCAGTTATCAGTATCATATAAAAATAAACAGCGCGGTATTATTTTTAGACTGTTTAGTTGTCGACAGCCAATTCAGCTTAGCAATGATTCAGCACTACTGGAATAAATTTTTGGCAGTATTGATCTGCGTAGGTATATTGAACAGTAGTTACATTGAATAAACGAGTAAAGAGAAATTATAGTATGAATACAGCATATATGAAAAAGGATTCGGTATTTTTGCGTCAGGCCGATGTGAGTGATATTGACGCACTTGAGCAGCTATTAAACTGCTGTTACCGAGAGGCAACAGGTTGGACCAATGAGGCAGATCTAGTCGGTGGCATTCGTACGACAGCAAACGAGCTAGCCGCTGTTGTCAATAACCCTAGTCACTATCTGTTTGTATATCCAAAAACCACCACAGGGAGACGGGATGGAAAAGAGACAGGTAAGTTGCTTGGCTGTATCGGGGTCGATATGAAAATCGATGCCGACTTGAATCGAAGCGCTTATATCGGCATGTTTGCGGTAGATCCTGTGCTACAAGGACAAGGTATCGGTAATGAAATATTGCGAGCAGCGGAGACCTTTGCCTGTCGCCATTTGCAAAATGCACAAGACGCAGATGAGCAAAACGCTCGACTCACCATGTCTATTTTGAGCCATCGACCTGAGCTATTGGCTTATTACGAGCGCCGAGGCTATCAACTAAATGGTAATAGCATGCCGTTTCCAAAGGATGGTAATAATGGTGAACCGAAACGTCAGGATTTAGCGCTGTTAGAACTAGAGAAAATCGTTAGTAATTAAAGGTGACACTGATTTAATATAAATGACCTCACGCCAATAACCAGCTAGCCCCAAAAATGCCCAAAAGTCATAAACAAACCCACACTGAGCAGTATGAACGCCACGATAATCAAGCGCTTAAACCAGTTGAACCCAGCCAAGCGCGTGGCATTGTCATCAGACACGAGGTAAGCAAACAAAAACAACAAGCTTGCTGCCAACGTCATAATGCCCAAACCAATCGGTAATATAAAAAGGTATACCTGCCACACAGTTATCTCACAACGATTTTTGATAACCGCATGATAGCAGTATCGGGATTGTGATGTCAGTAATAGCGATGTTTTAAATTATTTGGAAATACTAAGGGATGCCTCAATTCAATCGACAGGGGGTTGCTAGGGGATTGCATACATTAGAAACGGATGCTAAAAAAGCATCCGTTTCTACGAATTGATGGGTAGTTTCTAAGATATGGTAGTACAACCATTCTAAAAGCGTTAGCGCATGGTCACAAACTCTTCAGAACCCGTTGGATGGATGGCAACGGTGTTATCGAAATCTGCTTTGGTTGCGCCCATCTTTATCGCTACGGCAAACCCTTGAATCATCTCGTCTGTACCAAAGCCGATGCCATGCAGGCCGATGACTTTTTCTTCTTCGCCCAAGCATACAAGCTTCATCGTGCATTTCTGACGATGTTGAGTCACAGCGCTATACATAGACGTAAAGCTTGAGGTGTAGCATTTGATGTTTTCTTTGCCATATTGCTCAACCGCATCAATTTCAGACAGACCAATCGTGCCGATAGCAGGGTGAGTAAAGATGACAGTCGGTATCAGCTCGTAGTTTAGGTGTTCATTGGGCTTGTTGTTAAATAAACGTTCAGATAAGCGTCGACCTGCCGCGATAGCGACGGGTGTCAAATCAACACTGCCCTCTATAATATCGCCGACTGCATAAATACCGTCGACATTGGTATTTTGGAATTTATCGACTTTAATTTTTCCCGCATGATTGGTTTCCACGCCGGTTACTTGTAGGCTGATATTTTCGGTGGAGGGCGCACGACCAATTGCCCAAATCAAGCAATCCACTGTCTCAAGGCTGCCGTCTTTGGTACATAAAGTTAAGCTGTCATCCTCATTTTTTTGAACTTCAGTTAGGGCGGTGTCGGTGTGCAGTTGAATGCCATCCTGCTCCATTTCTATGAGCAATGACTCTACGATGGTGTGGTCAAACGTACGAAGTGGTGAATGTCTGCGAACATATAAATGCACTTCAGCGCCCAAGCTGTTTAGCACGCCAGCGATTTCAACAGCGATATAACCTGCTCCTACTATCGCCACACGCTTTGGCAAATGGTTTAACGCAAAGAAGCCATCAGAGTCAATGCCGTACTCTGCACCTTTGATGTTTGGTGTGATAGGGTGACCACCCGTGGCGATTAAAATATGGTCGGCACTGATGTGTTCACCATTTACTTCTACCGTATTGGTATCGACAAACTTGGCAAAGCCTTTGATGACTTCAACGCCGTTTTTTGCCAAGTTGTTGTCGTATGAGCGGTGGATGTTTTCGATGTACTGTTGACGGCTTTGTACCAGTTTTTGGAAGTCAAAACTTTTAAAATCAACATCAAAGCCGTAATCTGGTGCATATTTGTGAATGGCTTCGGCCACTTGTGCGCCATACCACATTACTTTTTTCGGGACGCAGCCCAAATTTACGCAAGTACCGCCTAATTGATTGGCTTCGATAATGGCGCATTTTTTGCCATAGCTAGCTGCTCGGTTGATTGAGGCAATACCACCACTGCCGCCACCGATGGCGATATAATCATAATGTTTTGTCATTTTCTTCTCTCTTTATTGTGTCGTCATTGGAATGGATAGAGCATCAACTATCATGAAATAGTTGATTGGTTAAAAAATTAGCTGTTATGGTCGATACGTAATGAAACGGATACAGTATCTAATAGTACGAAACTGGTAACACGAAACTGGAGTAAATTTTTCTGGCTTGCTGTGCCTTTTGTATGTTGGGCTGACTATAGCTAATACTGTCTGCTACCTAAACAATAGCACGGCGTCTATAAAATAACAGTCCAGGAATAGACAATCCTAGCACCAAACCCGATGTTACAAACAAAGCTTCAAATAAATAGCCCATCATTTGATTGAATAGCTCCTCTGAAAAACCAAAATAACCAATCTGCACCATACTGACCATCGCTTTATAAGCGGCGATACCCGGCATCATACAAATGACACTTGGCGAGATAAGCGCTTTGGGTGGGAGCGTGTGTTTTTTAGAAAAATAAACCCCTAAAAAACTGGCAAGCATCGCCCCAAAAAAGCTCGCAATCACTAAGTTTACTTGATAGTAGACGAGGGCAGTTTTGAGCCCAAATCCAAAACCAGTCATGAGCAAACATGGCAAAATATACCGTCTGGGCACGGCAAACATGAGTGTCCAACCGAGGGTGATGATACAAGAGAGCACGACTGTTTTAACAAACCACATATCAGAATCCCCAGTGCTGTATTCGAAGTAATACAAGCGCCATCACGATGCCAACGCAGGCGGACAGGGTCAACATATAGGTGAAAACAGCACGCCCAACCCCGATATTGACATAACCTTTTAGGATGTCTGATAACGAGTTAATCAAAGGAAAGCTGGGCACCAAGAGCAGCACACTAGAGGCAACGGCAATATCAGCATTGCTACCGACATCGAAGTAATAGGTCGTCGCTCCGATTAAAGAAGCGATAAAAGCCGTCACAATCACGGTGATAAAAGGATTGAAATGATGCTTGGCTAAATAGATACGGGTGAACATCGCCACCATACCCGCGATGAAGGTCACAGCGGTAATTGCCCAACTGCCACCATTTAGGTAGGCGAAAGCAGCGCATGAGGCACCGACAAACAGGCCTACCATCCACGTTGGGTAGACTGTCTTGTCTAACTCATCAAAGGCAAGGGTGGTGTGGTCAATTAGTTCGTCATTGGTGGCGGCCGATTCAGTTTTATTGACGATTTGTTGGATTTGCACCAACACATTTACATGTATGCTTTGATTGATTGTATCTCTAGTGGTGGTGATACAGCGTTCACTACAGATGGTTGTCAAAGTCAGGGCGTTAAAATTGAGTGAGCATTCTACGCTGTTCATTCCCAGCGCAAGACCCAAGCGTTTCGATAGGTCAACGACCACGGCAGACTCAGCGCCATATTGCATAAGAAGTAAGCCGCAGCGCACGCATAGTCGAGTGGTGTGTTGCTGCTGTACGTAGCTGATAGAAGTCATGGGTTAGACACGCAGGTTAGTTGGTATTGATACGCTATTATAAAGGGTATAGATGCTGACGCGTAGGCATTATCAGATATTATATTGGATACTGCTATAAAGTATAAAATTATTTCGCACACAGAGATAACGTATGAGCATGTAGACAGCGAGCATAGAAGGACGTTTTATGTCGCTAGGCCTTGTTACAGAACGCTCTTTGAGCAGCAATTTTGCATTACCAAATGATAGTTCGTTAATTTAATGGACTTTTGTTTTATACAGTGGTAATCTCTTTCAAGAATTTAGACACATTACTTACATATTGATTACATTTCCAGTTTGTCACCTTTATTTAGCTGTCTAACTTAACTGTACTTTTCAACTTGGACGTATGATGACAACTTTTAATAAAATGAAAAATGCTCTATTGCTAACCACTATTACTACCTTGGTGGGCTGTACTACGGTAGCCGATATAGCAGGGTATGATACTGCTAGCTTAAATAGCGATGCGGCAAAAAGCTACTCTCAAGTGGTTTCTCAAGCCAGTAGTCAAGGCGCAGTAGACAATACTTCTTCGACCGCCATTCGAGTCAAAAAAGTATTTAACCGTATCAAGCCTTATGCGGTTCAGGCCAATACAACAGGTGTGCCTTTTGATTGGCAAATTACGGTTATCAAGTCACCGGAACTAAATGCTTGGGCAATGCCTGGTGGCAAAATGGCATTTTACACAGGTATCGTAGAGACACTAAAGTTAACTGATTCAGAAATCGCTGCCATTATGGGGCACGAAATGACCCATGCATTGTCTGAGCATAGTAAAAAAGACGTAGGACAAAAGGTTTTAACTGGTTTAGCGATGCAGTTAGGTGGTGCGCAACTACAGGCAAAAACAGGGTTAAGTAATGATTCGCTAGGTTTAATTAGTGACTTAGGTATTGATAAGCCGTTTTCTCGCAGTCAAGAGTCAGAAGCTGATGCGGGTGGTTTACGTTTGATGGCGCAAGCAGGCTATAATCCAGAATCTGCAGTTACAGTATGGGAAAAAATGGAAGCCGAAAATGGTCGTAGCAGCACTTTAGCCACGTTGACATCTACGCATCCAAACTCTGGTCAGCGTATCGCTAAGATTGAAGCCTTATTGCCTGAAATTATGCCAATCTATCAGGCGGCTATTAAATAAAGTATTTAGCAGTAAGTAGTTCGTTAGATAGCATTAAAAAAAGCAAGTCGCAAGACTTGCTTTTTTTTGTAGGTAAATATCGGAAAGTGGTTTGTTTGGTTTTAAGCTTACGTTTTGATGTTGGGTGTTCTATATCTAGCAAGCATATGAGCTGACCTACGCTTGCTAGTTAAAACGTCTATTGAACTCAGATTCATCCATCAATAGGAGGATTACGACTTCGAACATAGATATTATCGCTGGTATAAATGTCCAACAGAACAATAAATATAAAATGCCCCAAAAAACTTGATCTAAATAGAATTTATGTACACCAAGCCCTCCCAAAAGAAAAGCTAGCAATGCTGCCGTACCTTTGCTTTTTTTATTGCTATTTACCTGTACGACAGTAGTAGGGGTGGTAGTTGGTAAAGGAGGCGGGACAGCATTAAACGGTGCAGATTTTGCAATAGGAAAGCCGCAATTAGTACAAGATATACTTTGGTTACTAATTGACTCAGTGCATTCAGGACATTTTATCAAAAACGTCATTTTAGAAGTTGGAAGTCCACAATTGGTACAAGAGACGCTTTGGTCGCTAATTTTATGTGTGCATTCAGGACAATTGATTAAAGCCATACTTTCCTCTATTTAAAACTAATCACATATAAAATTAAAGATATCTTGATCTGTCCAGTCTGGTGTTGGCGTGTACCAATCCCCTAAATCTGCTGATACTAGTGCTTCAGGGTTATCTGATGAGGTTTTTCTCATTTTATTTCCTGCACAGTCAATTTCCATCTCTCCATAAGAGTCACTTGTATTCCCTCTGCGTATATACTTAACATTTTCAATACCATAAGATGCAGAGTGTGAAATGAGGAAATAGCGTCCATCTTCACCTGAACCAGAAAGCAACATTGGTATCTGTGTTAATGAATAGTCAAACGCTGATTCTTGGGTCTGTGGCAATTCTTCAACTTGTGATGACTGTTCTTCACTGTATCGCTTTGCTCTTTCTGTATAATTATTATAACCATTTATAAGCGAATAGCTGATAACAACTATAATGATGAGCAGAAAAATAGTGACACCAGAACAGCCGCTATTCTTTTTTCTTTGACGACTATTTACTAGTGAATTACTATTACGATTTACTTGTTGTAAAGGAGGTGGCGTAGATCTAGGGGTAGGAAAACCGCAGCTAGGGCAAGCAGTACTTTGGTCACTAATACTCTTAGAGCATTCAGGACAGTTGATTAGAGCCATGTTTTTTCTTCTGGACTTTTATGTACAATATCCCGAGCATATTTTTACAAGGGTAAGTGCTACAAAGTTGGTTAAATTATTGGTAAGTAAAATAAGAATTATAACTTA
>NZ_JAKDUI010000168.1 GCF_030457785.1 Psychrobacter sp.
CTTGATGTGATTTTAAGAAATAAAGAACCGCCACAACAAACACGATGGCGGTTTTCTATTATTCAAAATATCTTAACGCATAAAATATCTACAGCGCCCACAGTGATTGATACTGCTCATCAGTCAACGTCACGATATCGATTTCTGCCAACATCTCGCGCAGTGCTTCCCACTTATTCGCACTCGGCTTAATTGGTGTGATCAATCTACCTAGCGTATTATCAACGATGGCATCCATCAGCACATCTGCCTCGGTCTGGCTATAGTCGTAATACATGCGGTGGGCTGTATCCGGCTCACTTTTGCACAGCTCTGCCATCTGATTGGTCACTTGGATAAAGGTATCTATCGCATCTTTTTTTGCGCTATAAATTTCATCAGTCGTGAGGATTTCTAACGCTGAGAAGTTAGGATACGGTGACAGGTTCTGATCGATAAAGGTAAAATCCAACCCTTCATGTGCCGCTTCCACCCCTTCAAAGTTATAAAAGCACAGCCATGCACCATCTAGGCTTGGGTCTTCTTGTAGGTTTTTTATGTGATAAAAATCTTTTTGTACAAAGGTCATGTTGTCACGGCTGATGCTAAAGCCGTTTTTCTTGGCATAGCGGGCCAATATCTCAAAGCCGATACGGTTGGTTTTTTCTTCAGCAGCAGGTGTGCAGATGCGGATAGGTTGATCGTTTTTTAGCTTATCCATGCTGGATTGTTGCATCAATATGCCACCATCGGTCTCAAAAAAGCAGCCAAGCGCGCGCAAGTTGGGCGCATAGTGCTCAAACAAGTGTATAGGCTCGTTCACATGCAGATCGATGCTTTGGTTCTGTAACTCAGCAAAGCCATCATAATGGTCATCTGGCTCGATGATGGTGATATCAAGTCCGGCTTGCTCGTAGGCTCCTGTCTTCACACCAGCGATAAAAGGTAGGTGGTCAGGGTTCAAAAACCACTCGAGGGTCAGGGTAAGTTTGGTGGTGGGCTGCATGGTTGTTTCCTTTTTTTGGGTGTGGAGTTTTGGTAAGGGAAACAATCAGACTGATGCTGTTCAAATACAACATGAAAGGCAAAACAAGAAAGGTAATGTCTCTAGGGTCGAGCTTTGGTGTGAGAGGTTCGTGCTAGATGCTGAGTGCTAGATATTAATAAGTGTAAGACGTCCAGTCTCAGAGGTTTGATATCCGAGGTTTGATATTCGAGGTACCGTGTTGTCAGTACATCATCATTCGCACATTATCATTAGTAAATCATTACTAGCACATCATTATCGTCACAGCATCATCACTGGTTCACCATTTAGAGACTCATTACATAAAGTCACGCTTGCTTCCTACGTCAGTGCTAACTGCTTCAGGTTCACGGGTGTTTCTCAGCGATGACTTAAAAGATTGAATGGATTTATTAAATCGATTTAAGGTCAAAGCACCCCGACAAGATGGATTAATATGTCGTGATCATCATAGACGACTTATGAGAGATGATGCAAGTGCTGTCAACACGTCCTATAGTTTTAACCATAGAAAAATTGTCCATAGTGAAACATCGCAAAAATAGCCTTGTATAGCGCTCAGTGATACTGCATGATTGGTGAATCCGATAAGTAGCTATTTCATAATATAAACGAAGAAGTAGTTGCTTACCTTTATCGCTGTATCGTCTAGCAACATGATTTTATGACCAAGAATAAAAAGACCTTTTATTACCGACCCAAGACCAACCAGTCCAACAGTCCGGCTGTACGTTGGGTGTTTGTCATACTGGGATGGTTATTTTTTGTGTTGGGTATTATCGGGGCATTGTTGCCTGTGATGCCGACTGCGCCTTTTATACTACTCTCAGCAGGTTGCTGGGCACGTAGCTCACGACGCTTTCACTTTTGGCTCATCAATCATAAATATTTTGGTAAGTATGTCCGTGACTGGGAAGATTATCGAGCTGTACCGCTCTATGCCAAATGGTTGGCAACCATCATGATGACAATCTCGACGACCATGATGTTTTATCGGTTGCCCGCAGATATGATTTGGCTCGCATGGGTGATGGCTATCGTCTGTACAGGAGTGGTCATTTATCTGTTTCGACTGCCAAATGCCGAGTAATGTATAAATTATAGACAATAGTTAATTCTATTTGCAGAAAATCTGAGATAAGGCTTGCGATATGAAAATGTACACCTTATAATATGCTCAAGCTTAAGAGCAGTTCTGCACCAAATCATTACCTCGTAGTATTAGTTATAATCCTTCGTTTTAATATTTATCGTTCAGTAGCTATCTGAAAGCGTTACCGGTCAATAGGCCATCAATAAATTAAAAAGTAGGATTATCGATATGTCAGATACTCAAAAAGGTACAGTTAAGTGGTTCAACGAAGCTAAAGGCTTTGGTTTCATCGCTCCAGAAAACGGCGCAGACGTTTTTGCTCATTACAGCGAAATCTCTGGTTCAGGTTTCAAAACTTTGGCTGAAGGCCAAGAAGTTGAGTTCACTGTAACTCAAGGCCAAAAAGGCCCACAAGCACATAACATCGTTGCTATCTAATTCGTTTTTAACGAATATCTAGATAAATAGATGTAAAAAAGCGAACCTTCGGGTTCGTTTTTTTTCGTCTGCGATTTATTAATTTTGTTGTTTAGAAGCGATGCTAGGCTCAAGGACTGAGGACTTGCCATATATTGGTTAAGTCGAGTGGTCAAAAAAAGCCCACGACCATCGCCCCATGATTGTTTGACAATAGGTGGGCTGATAGTACGTGGTCTTTTCGAGCTTTGGTACGCTCTAAATAAGGCTGATGCCAATATTGATAAGACCACCGCCGATTATTAACCATCCAAACATAATGGCACCCAAAATAAGTGGCTTGATACCTGCTTGTTTGATGGCGCCCAAATGTGTGGTCAAACCAAGGGCGAACATGGCCATCGTTAGCAGGACGTCATCGAGCACCACCATACTATGTTCAAAGCTGTCAGACATCGGCACCCAGGTATGTAGCACCACCACTAAGATAAATATAAATGCAAACCAAGGGACTTTGACTTGTTGCATACGGTTGATGAGCGATGGCTTGTCGCTGCCGTCATCATCACCTTTGGTCAATGCAAAGGATAAAACAAGCAAAAAAGGTGCGAGCATCATGACTCGGATCATTTTAGTGACGACCGCCGTATCACCAACGTCACTGCCGACAGCGTTACCTGCGACCACCACTTGTGCGACTTCATGGATGGTTGAGCCAGTATAAATACCGTACTGCTGAGCGTTTAGCCAAGGCTGCAACCAGCCAAGCTGATACAGGCACGGGTATAGTAGCATCGCAATTGTACCGAAGACCACCACCGTAGCGACCGCAATCGTGACTTTATGAGCTTCAGCCTTGACCACTGGTTCTGCTGCAATCACTGCCGCCGCCCCACAAATACTAGCGCCTGAGCCAATCAATAAGGTCGTTTTTTTGTCGACCTTTAGCCATTTTGTACCCAACCAATAAGTGAGCAGAAAAGTAGAGGTGAGCACCAGTGCATCCGTCATGATGGCTGGCATACCCACGCTTGAAACCTGAGTCAGGGTCAATTTAAACCCATAAAACATAATGGCGAGGCGTAAGATTTGACCCTTGGCAAACGTTACCCCTACATGCAAACGTTCGGCGACGCGAGGGTAGATCGTATTACCCACAATCATTCCGAGCAAGATCGCTAATGTCAATGATGACAGCCCAACGATGCGCCCGTTCGTCCAGCTGTTTAAGCTGGCATTTAGCCATAAACAAAACAAACTGCCCATAAACACCACCAGCAAACCTGCCAAATGGCGATTGCTGGGTAGGTAGTTGGTCATTGTTTTGGTCAAGGCATACATAAGAGACTATCCTATTGTCTATAATCAAAATAAGCATAAGCTTATGAGTTAACAGTATAAGTCAGCCTGTCATATAATAAAAATGGATTAATAAGATAAAAACTATCGATTTTTTGGGTTAAGGCGTGTTCTTGTTTTTGACCCATTTAGATGAGTATTGATTGAATTGAGGACACGCCCTAGTATGCTTTTAGTCCGCCGACGTTTATGTTGTCAGCTTTTCGCATGGTCATACGTTTAGTCAGGCGTTGTAAACTTACAGGCTAACGTGGGTAGCAGACTAACGTAGGTAACAGGCTAACGTAAGTATAAGGTGTCATTGATAGAATGAAAAAAACACAGCAGGTATTACCGAAGATTACACTTAAGCAATTGGCAGTATTCGTCAGTATTTATCAGACGGGCAGCACCAGTCGTGCTAGTGAGGAATTGCACTTATCACAGTCAGCGGTCAGTAGTGCATTGAGTGAGCTTGAGGCGCGGTTGCAAATGCCGCTGTTTGAGCGAGTCGGGCGGAGGTTGAACCAGCACCCCAATGCACATTCCGTCTATGTGCAAGCACAAGCGATATTGGGGCAGTCTTTGACACTTGAGCATTATCATAAATACCAAGCAGGGCAGATTCGTATTGGCGCCAGCACAACGATTGGCAACTATGCCGTACCACCACTGTTGGCCAGGCTATATGAGGCGTTGCCAGATGCTCATGTCGATATGTATATCGCTAATACGCAAGAGGTCGTCAGCGAGGTTGAACAGTTAAATATTGATATTGCATTGGTCGAAGGAATGCCACGTCCGACAGATATGAAGGCCATCGAACAACGAGAATGGCGAACAGATACTTTGGTTATATTTGCCAAGCGAGATAGCAAATGGCTGACCGATTTGTCGGTATATAACCAAAAAGATAATTGTTATGAACTGAGCGTTACACAGCTGGCAAGGTTGCCGTTGTTGGTACGAGAGGCGGGGTCAGGTACGCGGCAGATCATCGATGAGCAATTATTAAAGCATTTGACCGACGCCGAAGTAATCATGGCTATTCAGCAGTCCGAGGCGATCAAGCGCATGGTGAGTGTGGATATTGGATTGGGCTGCCTGTCACAACACGTCATTGAGGCGGAGCTAGCGGCAGGCACGCTGATACAAGTCAAGGTGGCGGGCATTGATTTGTCCCGCACTTGGTGGCTAGTCTGGCACAAGGCGCGTCACCAAAGCTCGATATGGCAGACCTTCGTTGATATCGTCCAAGCAGGCTGACTTAAAGAGTAGGCAGTTAAGCGTTATAGCGCTGTACTATTTGGACACGGGTTGGTCGAGTCTGACGACAAGACTGTCGCAAGGAACGTTTGGCAAGATATTATCTGCCGTCGCACCGCTGATCCAAGCTGCAATACCAGAGCGTTTGTGTCGTCCGATGACCAGTAAGTCGACTTCATGTTTATCGCAGTAGCGGACGATGCCTTCGCTACTGGAAATCGCGGTGGTGACTTCAGAATTTACAGCATTTAACTGATTGCGATCCAAAAAACGTGCCAGTTTTGCGCGTGCTTCTTGGCAGCGTTCATCATCTATTTCATCGTATAGGCTAGAGGCAGGGACCAGCTCATAGCCAAACCCGACCATGGTGTCCTTGACGATGTGTAGGACGGATAACTTGGAGCCTGGACGGTTTTCGACGATGCGTTTGGCTTTTTGTGCGACTATATCAGCATCAGAGAGTAAGTCGGTGACCAGTAGTATATGTTGATAACTCATATCGTATTCCCCTTGTCAGATAATATTTACTATAGCACTACCGACGACTGCTTGTTAAGTAGGCAATGCATTTGCTGTGTCAAAAAAGACAGCCTGTAATTCTAGGCGGCTTTTCTCGGGACATTATCTTGACTTATTGAGGTACAAACCCCATCTAATGCCGTTAGGCAAATTCTATTTAATTTATATAGGAAAACTATATAGGCGCACCCATCGCTATTGTTCCAAAGTGGTTTAAAACAAAGTAGTTTCAAACGATGCCTTGGTTAAAAGGATGTATGGATATGTGTCATAAATTTTGAATATTACTCATAGGTTAATCACAATAACACTCACAATATTTTTATATGAATAGCATATAAAAAAGAC